>NZ_JBHYXD010000110.1:0-5873 GCF_042751995.1 Streptomyces sp. NPDC059371
GTGGGCCCCAGCCGCGGCCCCGCGTGCACACCCCCTTGGGGGGGGCCGCCGCCCCGCGGTCGTTGCCGGGGCGCGCCCCCGCCCGGCGGGCCCGTGCGGGTCGGGGGCGGCCTCCAGGTCCGCTTGGGCAAGGGGGCACCTCCCTGCGCGAGCGGAGCCGAGAGCTTGGGGGAGGGTCAGAGGATCGCGCCGGGCGTGTAGCCCGCGGCCTCCGGGTGCTGCTTCGCGATCTCTTCGACCCGACCCACGACGACCGCCACCTGGTCGGCCGCGGCTCCCGTGAAGGACAGCTTGTCGGCCATCAGCGCGTCGAGCTGCGCGCGGTCCAGCGGGATCCGCTCGTCCGCGGCGAGCTTGTCGAGCAGCTCGTTGCGTTCGGCGCCCTGCTCACGCATGGCGAGGGCGGAGGCGACGGCGTTCTCCTTGATGGCCTCGTGGGCGACCTCGCGGCCGACACCGGCGCGCACAGCGCCCATGAGGACCTTGGTCGTCGCGAGGAACGGCAGGTAGCGGTCCAGCTCGCGGGCGACGACGGCCGGGAAGGCGCCGAACTCGTCGAGGACGGTCAGGAAGGTCTCCAGCAGACCGTCAAGGGCGAAGAACGCGTCCGGCAGAGCGACCCGGCGCACCACCGAGCACGACACATCGCCCTCGTTCCACTGGTCGCCGGCCAGCTCGCCGGTCATCGACGCGTAGCCGCGCAGGATGACCATCAGACCGTTGACACGCTCGCAGGAGCGGGTGTTCATCTTGTGCGGCATCGCGGAGGAGCCGACCTGGCCGGGCTTGAAGCCCTCGGTGACCAGCTCGTGCCCGGCCATCAGGCGGATGGTCTTGGCGGTCGAGGACGGGGCGGCCGCGACCTGCACCAGCGCGGTCACGACGTCGTAGTCCAGCGAGCGCGGGTAGACCTGGCCGACGGAGGTGAAGGCCTGCGAGAAGCCGAGGTGCCCGGCGATCCGCCGCTCCAGGTCGGCGAGCTTGGCCGCGTCGCCGCCCAGCAGGTCGAGCATGTCCTGGGCCGTGCCGACCGGGCCCTTGATGCCGCGCAGCGGGTAGCGGCCGAGCAGCTCCTCAAGGCGGCCGTACGCGACGAGCATCTCGTCCGCGGCGGTCGCGAAGCGCTTGCCGAGGGTGGTGGCCTGCGCGGCCACGTTGTGCGAACGGCCGGCCATGACCAGCTCGGCGTACTCGCCGGCGAGCTTGGCCAGCCGGGCCAGGACCGCCACCGTACGGTCGCGTGTCAGCTCCAGCGAGAGCCGGATCTGAAGCTGCTCGACGTTCTCGGTGAGGTCGCGGGAGGTCATGCCCTTGTGCACGTGCTCGTGGCCGGCGAGGTCGTTGAACTCCTCGATCCGCGCCTTCACGTCGTGCCGGGTGATTTTCTCGCGCTCGGCGATGGAGGCGAGGTCGACCTGGTCGAGGACGCGCTCGTAATCGGCGATGGCGGCGTCCGGCACCTCGATCCCGAGGTCCTTCTGGGCCCGCAGCACGGCGAGCCAGAGCTGACGCTCCAGCTTGACCTTCTGCTCGGGGGACCAGAGCGTGGCGAGCTCGGCGGAGGCATAGCGTCCGGCGAGAACGTTGGGGATACGGGGCTTGGCAGGCGCGGCAGTCACGTGTACGGAGCTTACCGGCTGTCCGGAGTGACTCCTGTTATGTCCGCGGCGTCCCGGATGCGCAGGTCGTGGCGGAGCGGCACCCCCCGGCGGACCGGGGCGTGCGTGAGGAGGTGGGGGACGGGGCGGAGGTGTCGGGCTCGGGTGCGCACCACAGACCGCGTCGTCGCTCCTGCGCCCGCCGGTCATCGCGGCGGATTGAGGCTCAACTCCTTTGAACGGAGGGGAGTTGTTCACCGTATGAAGGGATGGATGGCTCGGTGGAACGTTTTCGCAGGGTGGTGCTCATGATCCGGAACGCGGGGGGCGACTTCCGTAGCCCGCCTGTGCGTGCGGATCGGGGTGGGGTTGCTCGCTGCCCACAACGGCGCGCAGACCCCCGTACGTTTTCGACGTGAACCGGTCGTGGGCGAAGGTGAGCTCTGCCGTGATCAGCTGGTTGCGCTCGTCGTTGACTTCCTCGATCTCCTGCATGAGCTGGGAGTTCTTGGCGCGCAGTGCCGTGTTCGCGTTGCGCGCCTCGTCGAGGGCTCTGGCGTGACTGCCGAGTCTGATGGCGGTGATGGTGGCCCGGCGGGCCATGGCTTTCTCTCGCTGGGCCAGATCCAGCTCGCGTTTTTGGATGTCCAGCTCGAGGCGTCGTCGGTGTTCCGCCAGGACGCCGAGATCATGTCGTGTGCGGGTATCGACCTGGGTCACCGTGTGACGGAGCAGGGCCGCAAGTGCCCCGGCCACGCCCATGGTTAACAGGCCGATCCCGACTGTCGCCGCTTCCCATGCATGGTGCCAGACGCCCACGCCCACGAATGTCCAGCCGGCTGTGCAGCTGGCGGCGGACGCGGTTGCCAGTCTGTACGCCACGTTTTGTTACCCCCTTGCAGTGGCCCCCCGGCTGTCGTCGGCATCGAGATCCTTTTGAAGCTCGATAGCTTGGACGATGTTCCCGCTGAGCATTGTGCGGATTCTGAGATCAGTGATTCCCCATGCGTCCATGGCCTCCTCCGGGGTGAGTGATACCGAGGCTACCCTCCGTGTCGCAGGCTGAGGCCCGTGTTCCGGCGGAAGCATGCCGCTGTTCACCAACATCTCTCGCTGGTCGAGGCCAAGTACTGACGCCCATGCGGTCAGTTGCGAGGGAAGGGGGAGGGTCTTTCCTTCCAGTGTTCTGCTGATCGTCGTCAGGCTCACTCCAATCGCGATGGCCAGTTGAGCCCGGCCACCGGCTCGTGGGCGTACGTCGTACCCGGCCGCTGTCGCGGCATTCGTGAGGTACTCGCCCACCTTCCGTGCGAGAGCTTGTCGCTCACCGCGGGACTCGTGGGGGGACTCTTCCATGCTCCGCATGTTCCGGAGAGTAGCGCGCGTGTATGCAACTTGCACGCGACTTGCATGCGTGCATCTTCGCAGGTCAATCGGCGTTTAACAGTCATGGCAGGCCAAGGGGGACGGATCGCACGTCAGTTCCCCACAAAAAGTCTCGTCTTCATACCGGCGAAGCAACTTGCGTACGTGTACGCAAGTTGCATATGTTGCATGACTGTGAGTTAGTCGCACGTATGCAAGTCCCTTTGAGGGGACCCTATTTGCACCGCCTCGGCATCGGCTCGACCAGGCTCCGGAGCTGCGAGGCAACCGCGGGGGGCGCCTCGAAAACCTTCGGACACGACTACCCGGTCATCCGGCGCCCGAGCCCGGCTTTGGCCGGATCGGACCGTCGCAGCACCTGCCCACCACAGTTCATCCACTCATGAACGGAGTAGGCCTTGATCGCCGAGGCTAACGCCGCCACACCGCGGTTCGACACCAGAGAACCGGCCCTTATCGCCCGTGCGCTCGCGGGCGACCGGGACGCTTTCGGGGAGCTCTACGCTCTGCATCACCCCGCGGTACTGGCTTACGTACAACGCCGTGTACGCAATCGGCAGGTCGCCGAGGACATCACCGGCGAGACCTTTCTCAACGCCTGGATGAAACGCGAGACCTTCACCTATCGCGGCATCGGTTTTGTCGGGTGGCTGATCACCATCGCCCGGAACAAGGTCATCGACCATTGCAAGAGTGCCCAGCGCCGCGAGTTCGTCGTCGAGGACATGCTCGGCTTCGACGAAGATCTCACGGTCAGTACCGAGGACACCGTACTGATCAGTCTGGACGAGGAGTTGCTGCGCCGGGCTCTGGAGCAACTGCGGCCACCACAACGCGAAGTCCTCACGCGCCGCTTCTTGATGGAGTTCTCGGTGCTGGAGACGGCACGCCAGATGTCACGGTCCGAAGGCGCGGTGAAGACCCTGCAGTTCAGGGCTCTGGCCAAGCTGCGCAGCGAGTATCTGGGGGTGGCGGCATGACCACCGTGCCGGAGATCCGTTCCGTCGTCGAAGCCAATCTTGCCGAGCAACTCAGCGCGTTCGCGCGGGAGTTCGTCGCCGACCTGGAGGCGCAGGGGCGTCTGGTGGAGGCCGGCGGGGCCGGTGTCCTCGAACGGCTGCGGACACAGGTCGAGGCCGTGCAGAACTGTCCGGAGGCCTACCACGCGGCCGTGGACACGATCGTGGAGGACTGCGGCTACCCGAGCGAGGTCGCGATGCGGATCGCCACGGCGCTGAACCGCAAGGGGCTGATCCCCGGCGACGACGTCGAGCCGCGCCACGAGGGTGCGTCCGCTTCCGATCCGAACGGCGGGGGACGGATCCCCGGCGACGACATCGAGCCACGGCACGACCGGGCGCCGGCGTCCGCCCCCGCCCTCGCGCCCGCCCCTGTGCCCGTGTCCGCGCCCGCCCCCGTGCCTGTGCCCGCGTCCGCGTCCGCGTCCGCGCCGGACCGTGACGAGCGGGACCTCGGCGTCGGCGGTCCCGAGCCGCGGCACGATCATGTCCAGGCGCCCGGGCCGGACGGTGAGGAACCCGTGCTCGACGGTGAGGAGTCCGAACCCCGGCACGATCGCGCTCCCGCGTCCGTGCCGGACCACCAGGAGCCGGTTCCCGGGGCCGAGAACCCCGAGCCGCGGCACGACCGCGCCTCCCTGCCCTCGCCGCTCGTGCCGCCCGCGCGCGGTGCGATCGTCCTGCATCTCGCCGACCGCGCCGGACGGGTCATGGTGGAGCACGGGGCGGCACCGGTGCCGCAGCGCGTCGACGGGCAGGTTCCGCGCGTGCGGCCGGCCGCCGCGCGGTCGCGCCAGGTCGGATGGGGCAGCGCCTCCGCCCGTGCGGTCTCCGTCGCCGCGAGCCTGCAGTCAGACCACCTCGCACGCCTGGAGGCCATGCAGATCACGGCGGACGGCGAGCGGGTCACGGTGGCCATCAAGGCCACCTGCCTGGACGACTGGGAGTACTGGCTCGACGCGATCGGCGCCCCCCGCAACGTACGGACCCGGACGGCCGGGCACGCTCAGGTGGCGGCGGGAACCCTCGACGGAGTCGCCGTCCACCTCACCGCGCACGGTGTCCCTGAGCTCCTCCAGGACGCGAGCGACACGGCCGCCGATCCGTTCTTCCTCTGGGGGCGGATCTACGACCTCGGGATGGGGCAGGTCGACCGCACCGACCGGATCTGGCTGTCGCTCGGGCGGCGCCAGGACGAGCGCGGGATGCCGCTGCTGGTCCTGCGCGGCACGGACGGTCCTCCGTATCCGCTCGCCTCGATCGTCATGGCGCACGGCCCGCTGACGGTGACCCCCCTGCCCTCCGGCGGAATCACCGGCGACAGTGCGTGATCGTCGCCGGGGGCGCCGCTTCGGCTGGCCGTTTCTCACTCGTGACGCCCCGCGCCTCTGCATGAGGCGAACCGGGGCGACGCGTCCACACACGCTCACGTTCTGTGTACTGAACCTGGCGCAGAGCGATCTCGGCCGGTAGTAGGCGCGGCCGTCAGGGATGGCCGGTTTCCCACCCTGCCGGCGGTCCGCCGCAAGGGTGCCGATGGGGCACATCGGCCCTGATCGGTCCACCGGTGGTGTGTCGGGGCCAAAAGGTACGCACGTGCCTTTCGCCCGGCCACGCCCATGGACAGGTGCCCGCAAGTTCCCCGGGTGGTGCTCTGGGGCGTACTTCTCAGGCCAAGGCTCGAGTGCTTTGATGTTGATTCCAGCGGGAACTCCCGGCTGGCCTGTTACTTGCCATCCCGGCGGGATGACAAGACGGCTCCTCTCCATGCTCCGCAAAGCTGGAGGGGCCGTCGGCGGGGGGGGGGGGGGCGCGGCGCGCGCGCGGGCGCGGCGGCGGCGTGGGGGGGGGGGGGTGTGCGCTCTCCACA
>NZ_JBHYXD010000110.1:5883-11539 GCF_042751995.1 Streptomyces sp. NPDC059371
GTGCTGTGTGTGGACGCGCGCCGGCGGCGTTCTTACATCGCGGCACCGTGCACGGCTCCGGTGGGGGGGGGGGGGGGGGGGGGGGGGCGGGCCCCCCCCCCCCCCCCGGCCGTACCCGCGGGTGCGTGAGCGGGCGCATCAACTGCATACCCGCGCTGTCGAGCGCCCCCTGTGCGCCCTGTGGCGACCGAGGGGTGATCCGGTAGCGTCCTCGTCCATGCGGAGCATGGGCCGCCGTGTCACTCGGGAGAGCGACACGGCGGAAGCCGCCCTTTCGGGCCGGCTCAGCCGCTGTGCCCGCCCGTGACAGAACCCTCGTAGGGCAGGAGCTCCGGGCGCTTCGCCGGCAGTCCGTCGCCGGACGAGCGGCCCGTCAGCCGTCGCCCGATCCACGGCAGCAGATGCTGCCGGGCGAACCGGGCGTCGGCCGTGCGGCGGGAGACCCAGCCGGGGGGTGGGGTGGGCGCCGACGGGACGCGCCAGTCCGGGTCCTCGGCCTCGTATCCGAGGGTCTGCCACACGGCTTCCGCGACCCGGTGGTGTCCCTCGGCGGTCAGATGCAGCCGGTCGACGTCCCATGAGCGCGGGTCGGCGAGCGAAGGCGCCCCGTAGAGGTCCACCACCAGGGCGCCGTGCCGCTCGGCGAGCTCGTCGACGACGGTGAAGAGCTCCTCCATGCGAGGCCGGAAACGTTCGAGGACCGGGCCGTTGCGGCCGGGGCTGCGCATCAGGACGAGCTGCTCGCAGGCCGGGGCCAGCCGCTCCACGGCCTCCTCCAGGAGACCGCGTACGCGTCCCATGTCGACCTTGGGCCGCAAGGTGTCGTTGAGACCGCCGACCAACGTGATCACATCGGGCCGCATGGCGACGGCCACGTCCACCTGCTCGTCGACGATCTGCCCGATCAGCTTGCCGCGCACCGCGAGGTTGGCGTAGCGGAAGCCTGGTGTCCGGGCCGCCATGCGGCCCGCGAGGAGGTCGGCCCATCCTCGGTACGAACCGTCGGGCAACAGGTCCGACATGCCCTCGGTGAAGGAGTCGCCGACCGCGACGAGGCTGGTGTATGAGGCATTCATCTGCATGGCGTGAAAGATGGTAACCCGAACACATACCCGTCGGTCGGTCGGACCGTCGTATTGGGGCCGCGGCTCCCACGCGTCACCCGCACCGGGCCCCCGAACGTCCCCTACGCGGGCTGCCCGAACAGTTCTCTCAGGACGTCCTCCATCGTCACCAGTCCCGTGAGCCGTCCGTCGCTGCCCATCACCGCAGCGAGATGGGTGCGGCTGCGGCGCATCGCGGTCAGGACGTCGTCCAGGGGGGTGCTCTCCCGGACGCGGGCGATGGGCCGCATGTCCTCCACGCGGAACGGCACCTCGCGAGGGGCCGCGTCCAGCGCGTCCTTGACGTGGAGATAGCCGACGATCCGGCGCCCGTCGTCGACGACCGGGAAGCGGGAGAACCCCGATTCGGCCGACAGCCGCTCCAGTTCCTCCGGAGTGACGCCCACGCGCGCGTAGACGACGCGTTCCACCGGGAGCACGACGTCGTGCACTGGGCGGCGGCCCAGCTCCAGGGCGTCCCGCAGCCGCTCCTGGGCACGGTGGTCGATGAGCCCCGCCGCACTGGAGTCCTTGACCAGGCGGGAGAGTTCGTCGTCGGAGAAGGTCGCCGCGACCTCGTCCTTCACCTCGACCCGCAGCAGCTTCAGCAGCCCGTTGGCGAAGGCGTTGACCGTGAAGATCACCGGGCGCAGCGCGCGGGAGAGCGCGACCAGCGGCGGCCCGAGGACCAGCGCCGTCCGCACGGGCTCCGCGAGTGCCACGTTCTTCGGCACCATCTCGCCGAGCAGCATGTGCAGATACGTCGCCAGGGTGAGCGCGATGACGAAGGAGACCGCGTGACCCGCGCCGGAGGGGACACCCATCGCGTGGAACACCGGCTCCAGCAGGTGCGCGATGGCGGGTTCGGCCACGATGCCGAGCACCAGGGTGCACAGCGTGATGCCGAGCTGCGCGGTCGCGAGCAGCGCCGAGACGTGTTCGAGGCCCCAGAGCACGCTGCGCGCCCGACGGTCGCCCCGCTCGGCGTGCGGTTCGATCTGGCTGCGGCGCACCGAGATCAGCCCGAACTCGGCGCCGACGAAGAAGCCGTTCACGACGAGGGTCGCGAGTCCGATCAGCAGTTGTACGACGGTCATCGCGTGCTCTCCTCGGCGTCGTCCGGGGCGTGCAGCAGCACCCGCGCGGCTCGCCGCCCCGAGGCGTCCACGACGTCGAGCCGCCAGCCGTCGGCCTCGACGCTGTCTCCCTCGGCGGGGATCCGGCCGAGCTCGGTCGCGATGAATCCGGCCAGGGTCTCGTACGGCCCGTCGGGCACCCGCAGTCCGACCCGTGCGAGCTGGTCGGTGCGGGCGGACCCGTCGGCCGAGTACAGCGTCCGGCCGCCGGTGTCGGTGCCGGCCGGGGCGAGGTCGGGCGTCTCGTGCGGGTCGTGCTCGTCGCGCACCTCGCCGACGACCTCCTCCACGATGTCCTCCAGGGTGGCGACGCCGGCCGTGCCGCCGTACTCGTCGATGACCACGGCCATCGTGCGCTTGCCGGCCAGCCGGTCCAGGAGCCTGTCCACGGTCAGTGACTCCGGTACGAGCAGCGGCTCGCGCATGATCTGGGAGACGGGCGTCTGTGTCCGGCTCGTGGCGTCCACCGTCAGCACGTCCCTGATGTGCGCGACGCCGACGACCTCGTCGAGGCTCTCGTGGTAGACCGGGAAGCGGGACAGGCCGGTCGCCCGGGTCGCGTTCGCCACGTCCTCACAGGTCGCCTGGACGTCCAGCGCGATGACCTGGACGCGCGGTGTCATCACGTTCTCCGCGGTCAGGTCGGCGAGGTTCAGGGTGCGCACGAACAGCTCGGCGGTGTCCGCCTCCAGAGCGCCCTCCTTGGCGGAGTGCCGGGCGAGCGCCACCAGCTCCTGGGGCCCGCGGGCGGAGGCCAGCTCCTCGGCGGGTTCGAGGCCGAAGCGGCGGACGACGTGGTTCGCGGTGTTGTTCAGATGGGCGATGAACGGGCGGAACGCGGCGCTGAACCAGCGCTGCGGCGTCGCCACGCGTTTGGCCACGGCCAGCGGTGCGGAGATCGCCCAGTTCTTGGGAACCAGCTCGCCGACGACCATGAGGAAGACCGTCGAGAGCGCCGTACCGATGACCAGCGCCACCGAGTTCGACGCGGAGGACGGGACACCCAGCGATTCCAGGGGTCCCGCGATGAGCTTGGCGATCGACGACTCGGAGAGCATGCCGACCACAAGGTTCGTCACGGTGATGCCGAGCTGGGCGCCGGAGAGCTGGAAGGTGAGGTTCCGAGCGGCTTTGAGGGCTCCGGAGGCGCCCCGCTCGCCGCGCTCCACGGCCCGCTCCAGCTCGCTGCGCTCGACCGTGGTCAGGGAGAACTCGGCCGCCACGAACACGCCGCAGATCAGCGACAGCAGAATTGCGACCAGCAGGAGGAACACTTCGGTCATCGGGTCACCTCCGTCCCATGATCGGCCAGGGACAGGGGGATCGCGCGATGTCCGCTGCCACCGTGCGCAACACGGCCGCGGGTACTGGGAGGCTCGCCCATGGGCGGACGCTCACACCTTTCGTCGGAGGAACGATGGTCGGGTCCAACAAGGGTAAAGGATCGGCAAAGTAGTCTCCCTGAGTGGGTGCCGCCGTCGGCCCCGTTACTCCGGGAGACCCGTCGCCGCTCGGTACCGGCCTCCCCATGGCTCCCGGCGCCGAAGCCCGGGAGCCCTAGTCGGTGAGCGGCCTCACCCAGCGCCGCCAGTGCTCCTCCGGCGTATACCCGGCGGCCCGCCAGGCATGGTGGGCGGTTTCGTTCCGTGCCAGCACCATCGCGTCACCGCGCCGCCCGCCCAGCCGTACGAAACGCTCCTCCGCCGCGGCCAGCAGCGCGGAGCCGACGCCGAGGCGCCGCCGGTCCGGATGGACCGCCAGCCGGTACAGATGGCAGCGCCAGCCGTCGAAGCCGGCGATCACCGTGCCCACCAGCTCCTCCTCGCGCTCAGCGAGGAGCAGTGCCCCGGGATCGCGGTCGACCAGGCGTTCCACGCCGTTCCGGTCGTCACTGATGCTGGTGCCCTCGGCGGCCACCTTCCAGAAGGCGAGCACGGTGTCGAGGTCCTCGGGCCGCGCGGCCCGTATCCGCAAGTCGGTCATGGTCCGATCCCATCACGGTGACCAGGTGCCGGAACGGGATTTCCGGCATGCGGACGATCACCGGCCGCGCGGGGCGACGATCACCGGCCGCGCAGCGCGCGGACCACGGGAGCGAAGACCTCCAGGTTCGGCTCCAGCACCGTCAGATACGAGAATCCGAAGCGTTCGCGCAGGTCCCGGACCTGACCTGTGATCTCTTCCACGGAACCGATCAGGACGATGGGCAGGTCCAGCACCTCGCGCTCGGTCAGATGCGGGAGCCTGGGCAGCCACGGCCGGACGGCGGCACCGCGGTCGTCGGTGACGGCGACGATCTGGATCAGCAGGTTGAGCTCGGCGGGTTCCTCGCGTCCGGCGGACGCCTTCCGGTAGAGCGTGACGCGTCCGTCGAGCTCGGTGGCCGAGAGCGGTTCCAGAGTGCCGTTCCGCCCGGTGCGTGCTCCCGTGAACGAGGCGATGTCCGCGTGCTCCGCGGCGATGCGGAGCATCCGGTCGCCGTTGGCCCCGATCAGCAGGGGCACCCGCGGCAGTCCGCCGCCCGGTGTCTCCGGTGCCTTCCCGCCCGGCCACGGCGTGCCGAGGGAGAGCCCGTCCGGCCCGAGCAGGCGCTCCAACTCCTCGACCGTACGCAGGAGATGGTCGACCCTCTCGCGCGGGGTGCCGAAGAGCAGGCCCGCTGTCTCGTGTTCGGCCGGTACGTATCCGGTGCCGAGGCCGAGTTCGAGACGGCCGCCCGTCAGCGCGTCCGTGGTGGCCACCTCGCGGGCGAGCAACGCGGGGTTCCAGAAGGCCGCGTTGAGCACGAACGTGCCGAGCCGGGGGCGCTGGGTCGCCTGCGCGGCGGCGACCAGCGAGGGGAAGGGGGCGGGCATCCCCAGATGGTCGGCGACGGTGATCACGTCGTAGCCGAGCTCCTCGGCGCGGCGGCACCTGGCGGCCCACTCGGCACCGGTCGCGGGAGCGATGAGGCTGACACCGAAACGGAACGGGCGTGACATCGGCTGTCCCTTCCAACGTCGGACTCGCCCCGGCCCAACCGGGCCTGAGCGACGGGCGATCGACCCGGCCCGGGGGATCGGGGCGAGCGGGTGCCCGGCTCCTGGACCCGGCGGACCGGGGGAGACCGGTGGTCGATTCCCGACCGGGGGCGAGCCGGTCGTTTCCCGGCCCCGGGCACGGGGTCCCGACCGGGGGAGAGCGGTCGTTTTCCGGCCCGGCGGACCGGGGAGACAGAGCTCTTCGCCGGGCTCGGGGGATCGGGGCGGGTGCGCGGCCCGTTTCCGTCCTGGGGGCCGGGGGCCGGGGGCCGGGGGGCGGGGGGCGAGAGGGCGGGGGGGGGCCCGCGCGCGGGGGCGCGCCCCGCGGGTGGGGGCGGGGGTGGGGACCACGCCCCGCCCGGCTGTGAGGCGCGCGCCGCCGGGCCGCGCGACCGCC
>NZ_JBHYXD010000110.1:11549-29634 GCF_042751995.1 Streptomyces sp. NPDC059371
GGGGGGGCGGGCGCGGGGCGCGGCCCCGGGGCGGGGGGGCGGGGGCGGCGCCCCGGGGGGGCGGGCCCGCCCCGGGGTGTGGTCATTCGTGCGCGATCGCGGCCAGGACGTTCATGCGCGACGCGCGCAGGGCCGGGAGCAGTGCCGCGACGATGCCGACGACGGCCGAGCCGATCACGACCGCGACGATCGTCGTCCAGGGGATGGCGAGCGCCTTCATGCCCTGCAGCGCGAGCACCTGCTGGACACAGACACCCCAGATGATCCCGAGCGCCAGCCCGAGCACCGCGCCGAACACGGCGATCACCACGGACTCCAGACGGATCATCCGGCGCAGTTGACGCCGGCCGAGGCCGATGGCGCGCAGCAGCCCGATCTCGCGGGTGCGCTCCACGACGGACAGGGCGAGGGTGTTGACCACGCCGAGCACGGCGATGACGATCGCGAGCCCGAGCAGCGCGTACACGAGGTAGAGCAGCACGGCGATCTGGTCGTGGACGAGCTTCTTGTAGTCGGCCTGGTCGCGGACCTGAACCTGCGGGTACGGCTCAAGGGTCTTCTCCAGACGCGGCCGCAGTCGGTCCGGGGCCGTGCCCGGGGCCGCGTTGACGTACAGGGCCGAGTCCTGCCCGCCGGGCACGTACTTCTCGATCGTGCCGAAGCCGAAGAAGAGTCCGCCCTGCGTCCCGAACCCCCCGCCGTCCTGGTCCGTGAGCGCGCCCACGGTCAGGGTCGTCGAGCGGCCGGCGGGGAACTCGACGGGAATCGTGCTGCCGACCCGCACGTCGTGGTCCTCGGCGAACGTCGCGTCCATCGCGATACGCCCCTCGCCGAGCGCCGCCGCCGAGTCGCCCCGCGTGTACGTGAGGTGGGCGACGTCGTCGAGCCGCGGATCGTAGGCCGAGGCGGTCGTCTCCACCCGCTTGCCGTCGGGCAGTCTGACCGCGACCGGGGTGAACCGCTGCCGGACGACCAGGCCGACCCCCTCGGTGGCGCGCACCTTGTCCGTGACCTCGTGCGAGAACGGCACGTAATTGGCGTTCTGGAGAACGAAGTCGGCACCGAGGGTTTTGTCGATCTGCTGGTCGAAGGACTTGCTCATGGACGCGCTGGCGACGGACATCCCGCCGACCAGGGCGAGACCGACCATCAGGGCGGCCGCGGTGGCGCCGGTGCGCCGGGGGTTGCGCAGCGCGTTGCGCTGGCTCATCCGGCCCACCGGCCCGAAGATCGCCGGGAACGCGCCGCCGAGGACCCGGATCACCGGCCGCACGAGCAGCGGCCCGGCGATCACCGTGGCGATCAGGGTGAGGACGACACCGAGTCCCAGCAGCGAGGCCGAGGTCGAGGTCTTCGACGCGGCCGCGCAGCCCGCCAGAGCCGCGGCCCCGGCCGCGCCGACGACCCCGCCGACCACGGCCCGTACCCGCAACGGCCGCCCCACGCCCGCGACTTCGGCGTCCGAGAGGGCCGCCATGGGCGAGACGCCCGCCGCCCGCCTGGCCGGAAGATAGGCCGCGATGTACGTGACGCCGACGCCGACGACGTACGCCGCCACGGGGGTTCCCCAACCGATCACCATCTCCGTGGACTTGAGGTTCATGCCGAAGGCGGTCATCAGCTTGATCAGCCCGATCGCCAGCCCGATCCCGGCCGCGAGGCCGAGCGTCGAACCCACCAGGCCGAGGAGCAGCGCCTCGGTGAGCACCGACCGGCGCACCTGTCGGCGGTCGGCGCCCAGCGCCCGCAGCAGCCCGAGTTCCCGGGTGCGCTGGGCGATCAGCATGGAGAAGGTGTTGACGATGAGGAATATGCCGACGAGCACCGCGATCCCGGCGAAGCCGAGCATCACGTACTTGATGACGTCGAGGAATCCGCCGAGCTGCTCGGCGGACGACTTCGCCTGCTCCTCGGCCGTCTTCACGTCGTAGGGTCCGGCGCCGAGTTCGGCGGAGACGCGCTTCTTGAGCACGGCGTCGTCGACACCCGGCGCGGCGTCCACGGAGATGCTCGTGGCGGCGTCGGGGCGGCCGAGCAGCTTGGACTGCGCGGCCGGGGTGTCGAGGAAGATCAGCGCGGCACCGGGGTTGGTGGTGGTGAAGGTGGCGATGCCGACGATCCGCACCTTGAAGGAGCCGGGCTGTGCCTGCACCGTGAGGGTGTCGCCGATACCGAGGTGCTTCTTGTCGGCGGTGTCCGCGTCGAGCAGCGCCTCGCCGGCGCCGTGCGGTTCGTGACCGGAGGTCAGCTTCACCGGACTGCGTTCGGTGATCTCCCAGTTGGTGACGATCGTGGGGGCGCCCGTCGTCGGTCCGACCGACTTGTTCGCACTGTCGACGACCGGGGCGTTCTCCACCGACGCGTCCACGTGGGTCGCGGCGACTCCTTCGACGTCGGCGAGCCGGTCCGCGAGGGAGGCGGGGACGGTCTCGGTGGCGCCGGTGGGCAGTTGGGACGTCAGATCGTTCTTCGGTTCCACGGTCACATCGGCCGCGGTGGAGGCGAAGAGCCGGTCGAACGTACGGGTCACCGTGTCCGAGAAGATGAGACTGCCCGCGACGAAGGCCACGGACAGCACGATGGCCAGGGCCGAGAGCAGCAGTCGCCCTTTGTGCGCGAGAAAGCTTCGCAGTGTCGCCTTGAGCACGACCGCCTCAGTCCTTGTCGGGGGTTACGTCGCCGGAGCCGCCGCCGGGAGCGGTGCCGCCGGAGCCGCCGTGGGCCGTCCCACCCGTGACGGGAGCCGTGTCACCCGTGACGGGAGTCGTGTCACCCGCGCCGCGGGCGTCCGCCGCGGGACCCCCTTCGCCCTCGGAGGCCGCTCCACCGGGCTCGCCGCGCCCGCCGTCGAAGGTGACCCGGACGGTGTCGAAACGCTTCATCCGTTCCAGCACGGCGTCCGCGGAGGGCCGCTCCATCTCGTCCACGATCCGCCCGTCCGCGAGGAAGAGCACGAGATCGGAGTGGGCGGCCGCGCCGGGATCGTGGGTGACCATGACGACGGTCTGGCCCAGCTCGTCCACGGCCTCGCGCAGGAATCCGAGGACTTCGAGGCCCGCCCGCGAGTCCAGATTGCCGGTCGGCTCGTCCGCGAAGATCAGCTCGGGCCGGGAGGCGAGCGCCCGCGCGCAGGCGACGCGCTGCTGCTGTCCCCCGGAGAGCTGGGCGGGCCGGTGCTTCAGCCGATCGCGCAGCCCGAGGGTGTCGATGACCTGGTCGAGCCACTTCTGGTCGGGCTTCTGGCCCGCGATGTCCATGGGCAGCGTGATGTTCTCGGCCGCGTTGAGGGTGGGGATCAGGTTGAACGACTGGAACATGAAGCCGATCCGGTCCCGCCGCAGCCGGGTCAGTTCGCGGTCCTTCAGCCCGGTGATCTCGGTGTCGCCCAGCCACACCTGCCCGGCCGAGACGGTGTCCAGGCCCGCCAGACAGTGCATGAGGGTGGACTTCCCGGAGCCCGAGGGACCCATGACGGCGGTGAACCGGCCGCGCGCGATGTCCACGTCGACCGAGTCGAGGGCCAGTACCGCGGTCTCGCCGGAACCGTACGCCTTGGTCAGGCCGCGGGCTCGGGCGGCGATCCCGTCCCCCTCCGCGCGGCCGGGAATCTGCTCGGCAGCAGCTGTGGACAAGACCGCCTCCTCCTGGGATGGATGTCCGGACACATGGTCGGCCCGAGCGTAGTGTGACCGGACGCACACCCGGTATCCCCCCCAGGTGCCACACGGTCTCCGTCCCAGGGTGTGGCCCTGATATCGATGTAAGGGGCAATCTCCACCGCGGTTCTCCACCCCCGGCCCCTCTTGCCCGTGCTAGCGGTATCGCGCTAGCTTCGAAGGATGGCGAAGACTCAGCTGAACGTCCGGGTGGACGAAGGCACCGCGCGCGCCGCCCGGGAGAGAGCCCTGGAACGGGGGATGAGCGTGAACCGCTACATCGAGGAACTGGTCCGGCAGGACACCGGGGAAGTGGGCCACACCTTCGTGGAGGCCGCCGCCGATTTCATGAAGCAGTACGAGTCCGTCTTCGCCGAGGAGTTCGGCGCGGAGCGTGAAGGCACCAGCGAAGGTCGTCGTTGATCCCTTGAGCAGTATCAGAGTCGACCTTGCCTGGCTCCTCATGATCGCCGAACGGAAAACACCGGGAGACCCCCAGGTCACCGACTGGGGAGCCCTCGTCGCCGCGGTCAGCCGGCACGAGGCGGAGATCCTCGGCATTCCCGTGTACGACAGTCCGCACGCCCGCGCCGCCGCACTGCTCCAGCTCCTGTTGCACGTCCCGGCGCTCGAACGCTCCAACGCGATGTTCGCCTCGGCCGTCGCCTACGCCTATCTCGTCGCCAGCGGCCTGAAGGTCGTCACCTCGCCCGAACAGGTGAGGGAACTGGCCCGCCTGGTGAAGAGCGGCCAGGCGACCGTGCACGACATCGCCCACGAACTGCGCCGCTGGAGTCTGTGACCCCGGCGCGGAAGCCCCGGGGGCGCGCTCGTCAGTCGAGCGGCCGACGGGCCGTGCCCAGGACGCAGTACGACGTGGGCAGGCGCGGCCCCTTCTCGGGCAGCAACAGCCGCCGGTACGGGCCCAGTTCGAATCCCGCCTCACGCAGCGCGGCGATCGGGTCGCGGGCCACGTGGCAGCCGCCGCACAGCCGCGGCCACACCGTGGCGTCCAGGCCCCGCTGGACGGAACCCATGACCCGTCCGCCGCCCCGGCCGTGCTCGAAGAACCGCACCGTGCCGCCCGGGCGCAGCACCCGCCGCACCTCGGCGAGCGCCTTCGGCACGTCCCGCACGCTGCACAGTACGAGCGAGAGCACGGCGGCGTCGTACGCCTCGCTCTTGACCGGCAGGGCCTCCGCGGCGCCCGGCGCCACATCGACGGGCACCTCGCAGCGCAGCGCCGCCTCCAACGCCAACTGCCGCAGCAGCCGCTCGGGTTCGATGGCCACGACCTCCGACACGGTGCCCGGATAGTGGGCGAAGTTCAGGCCGTTGCCCGCGCCGATCTCGATCACCCGCCCGGACAGTCCCTCGAGCAGCCGTTCGCGCAGCCGGCCGATGCCCATCCGGGTCTCGGCGCCGACGCTGAGACGGGCGTAGTAGCGGGCGAACACCGGATGGTGCACGGCCTCCGGGGAGACCTTGCCGGAGTCGGCCGAACGGAGCGGCTTGAACGGCATCTCGGACCTCCCGGGAGACAGGGTTCACCGGAATTGTCCCCCCGGGAAGCCCGCCGCACGCCCGGCGCGTCACGCGGAAGGCGAGTTCACCCGGCAGGGAGCCGCCCCGGCCGTCCCGCCCCGGCCGAGCCATGACGGCTCCCGGGCCGGCGGTGGCCGGAGGCCGATGGCCGGGGACGGGCGACGGGTGCGGGCCGCGGGCGGCGCGTCGTGGCCCCGGGACGGCGCGGCTGTCCAGCACCGCCGTCCGGCTGCCGCCGTCCGAGTGCCCGACGGGCAAGGGGAGTTCGACCGGCGGCCCCGGCGAGCGACGCGGGGCGGCGTGCCTCCACCGGCGGCTCGGTGAGCGGCGGATGGAGGCCGGGAGAGACGCCTTCCCCGGCCGGCGTCATGCCGTGTGTGCCGGTCGAGGCGCCTGCCGGGGCCGCGGTCGGCGTCAGGCCGTGTGCGCCGCCGCGAAGACTCCGGCGTTCCAGCGTCCGCCCAGCCGGTGATCCAGCCAGCCCGGCGCCCCGGCACGGAAGCCGGCGGGCGAGAGGCCGCCCACGCCCGCCGGGACGGCGCCCAGCAGGGGCGCCCCCGACACCGCAGGCAGGTCCGCGAGATTGCACCGCATCGCCAGATCGGGGGAGTCCGGCCAGCTCCCGATCACCACCCCCGCCAACTCCAGCTCCCGGAGTCGCAGTTCACGAGCCGTCAGTTCCGTCGTGTTGAGTGTTCCCAGCCCCGCCGAAGCGACGATCAGCACGGGCGCGTCCAGCATCCGGGCCACGTCCGCGAGCGTCCCGTCCTCGTGGTCGAACCGGACGAGCAGACCGCCGGCGCCCTCGACCAGCACCAGATCGTGCTCGGTGGCGAGCTTCGCCGCGGCCTCCGCCGCCGACTCCGGCGACACGGGCGGCAGTCCGGCCCGCCGGGCGGCCGTCGCGGGCGCCAACGGCTCGGGATAGCGGCCCAGTTCGAGCGTCGTGACGGCACCGGCGAGCCGGGCCACCTCGTCCGCGTCGCCGCGCTCGTCCGGTCGTACACCCGTCTGCGCGGGCTTCAGCACGGCCACGGACCGTCCCGCCGCGAGGGCCGTGGCGGCGACGGCGGCCGTGACGACCGTCTTGCCCACCTCCGTGCCCGTACCCGTGATCACCAGTACCGTCATCTCAGCCCTCCCGCGCCGCGGCGCACACCGCGCGCGCGATCCGTGCCAGGTCCGTGTCGCCGGTGACGTACGGCGGCATCGTGTAGACGAGGTCGCGGAACGGCCGCAGCCATACGCCCTCGCGTACCGCGGCCGCCGTCGCCGCCTTCATGTCCACCTCGTGGTCGAGCTGGACGACTCCGATCGCGCCGAGCACCCGTACGTCCCGGACGCCCGGCAGCGTGGAGGCCTCCGCGAGGCCCTCCGTCAGCCCCGCCTCGATCCGTTTCACCTCGGTCCGCCAGTCCTGCCCGAGCAACAGGTCGACCGAGGCGCACGCCACCGCGGCGGCGAGCGGATTGCCCATGAACGTCGGGCCGTGCGCGAGTACCGGCACATCGCCGCGCGAGATGCCGTCGGCCACCCGCGAGGTGCACAGCGTCGCCGCCATCGTCAGATAGCCGCCGGTCAGCGCCTTGCCGACACACATCACATCGGGGGTCACGCCCGCGTGGTCCGCCGCGAACAGCTCACCCGTACGGCCGAAACCCGTCGCGATCTCGTCGAAGACCAGCAGGACGTCGTGCTCGTCGCAGGCCTCGCGCAGCACCCGCAGATACGCGGGGGAGTGGAAACGCATCCCGCCCGCGCCCTGCACCACCGGCTCCACGATGACGGCGGCGAGCTCGTCGGCGTGCCGCCCGATCAGCTCGCGCAGATGGTCCGCGTACGACTCCTCGTACGCGGCCGGTGGCGCGTCGGCGAACACCTGGCGCTGGAGCACGCCCTGCCACAGCTCGTGCATCCCGCCCTCGGGGTCGCACACCGACATGGGCTGCCAGGTGTCCCCGTGATAGCCGCCGCGCCAGGTCAGCAGCCGCTGCTTGCCCGGACGGCCGAGCGAGCGCCAGTGCTGGAGGCACATCTTGACGGCGACCTCGACCGAGACCGAGCCGGAGTCGGCGAGGAAGACGTGCTCCAGACCGTCCGGCGAGATGTCGACCAGCCTCTTCGCCAGCCGGACGGCGGGCTCGTGGGTGAGCCCGCCGAACATCACATGGCTCATCCGCTCGAGCTGGCCGCGCGCCGCGTCGTTCAGGACCGGGTGGTTGTAGCCGTGGATGGCCGACCACCAGGACGACATGCCGTCGACCAGCTCGCCCGTGCCGTCGGCCAGCCGCAGCCGGACCCCGCTCGCCGACTCCACGACCAGCGGTTCCTGACGGCCGGGCATCGGCCCGTACGGATGCCAGACATGCCGCCGGTCGAGGTCGAGCAGTTCTCGCACGGACAGGTCTCGCACGGACAGGTCACGCATTGGGCGCGAGATCCGTTCCGGCACCGCGGCGGCGCACGGAGACCAGGTCCGTACGGGCGTCGGCGGGCGCCTCGGCCGGAGCCACGGGCGCCGAACCGCACACGCCGCCGCCCTCGTGGGATCCGCAGCCCGCCTCGGCGTGCGATCCGCATCCGGCGGCCCCGTGCGAGCCGCACCCCGCTTCCGCGTGCGAGCCGCAGCCGCCGGACGGCGCGCGGTGTTCGGGCAGCGTCACCTCGCCCGCGTTCTCCACCTCGAAGCCGGCGTCCGCGATCATCTCCAGGTCGGCCTTGCCCGCCTGGCCCTCGCTGGTGAGGTAGTCACCGAGGAAGATCGAGTTGGCGAGGTTCAGGGCCAGCGGCTGGAGGGTACGCAGATGCACCTCGCGGCCGCCGGCGATCCGGACCTCGACGTCCGGGCAGACGAAGCGGACCATGGCCAGGATGCGCAGACAGCGCTGCGGGGTGAGGTTCCACTCCTTGGCGAGCGGGGTTCCCTCGAAGGGGATCAGGAAATTCACCGGAACGGAGTCGGGGTCGAGCTCGCGCAGCGCGTAGACGACGTCGACGAGGTCCTCGTCCGACTCGCCCATGCCCGCGATCAGGCCCGAGCAGGCGGACAGCCCCGCCGCGTGCGCCTTCTGGACGGTGTCCACCCGGTCGGCGTACGTGTGGGTGGTCGTGATCTCCCCGTACGTTCCCTCGGACGTGTTCAGGTTGTGGTTGTAGGCGTCCGCGCCCGCCTCGCGCAGCCGCTCGGCCTGGCCGTCGGAGAGCAGACCGAGGCAGGCGCACACCTCGACGTTCTCGTTCTGTTCCTTGATGGCCTTGATCGTGTCGGAGACCCGGTCCACGTCACGGTCCGTCGGGCCGCGCCCGCTGGCCACCAGGCAGACCCGCTTGGCGCCCCCGGCGAGCCCGGCCGCCGCGGCCTTGGAGGCCTCGTCGGGCTTGAGCCAGCTGTACTTGAGGATGCCGGCCGTGGAGCCGAGACGCTGCGAGCAGTACGAGCAGTCCTCCGGGCACAGGCCCGACTTCAGGTTGACGAGATAGTTCAGTTTCACCCGTCGGCCGAACCAGTGCCGGCGTACCTTTCCGGCCGCGGCCACCACGTCGAGTACGTCGTCGTCGGAGGTGGCCAGTACGGCCAGCGCCTCGTCGCGGGTCGGCAGCTCGCGCCGAAGCCCCTTGTCCACCAGCGTGTTCAGCAGGTCCATGAGGTCCGATCCTGGACCATGCGACCGCTCTCGGCCAAGGAGAGTTTGCACAACAGAGATGGTTCGACGTGTGGGTATTGCCACATCATGCGCCGTCGGAGCGACCGCTAGGGTCTGTTCACTGCCTACAAATCACCGCCACCGCACCGCAGCGAGACCCGGAGGACCCATGGCGTTCGGCTGGATCGACGAGCAGGCCGAGGCGCGTCGCCGGGCCGGACTCGTGCGTACGTTGCGCCCGCGCCCCGCCGAGTCGCCCCTCCTCGATCTCGCGAGCAACGACTACCTCGGGCTCGCCCGCCATCCGGAGGTCACCGAGGGCGCGGCCGCGGCCGCGCGCCGGTGGGGCGGCGGCGCGACCGGTTCCCGGCTCGTCACCGGCACCACCGAACTCCACGGCGAGCTGGAACGCGAACTGGCCGACTTCTGCGGCTTCGAGTCCGCGCTCGTCCTGTCCTCGGGCTACGCGGCCAACCTCGCCGCCGTCACCGCGCTCGCGCCGCACGGCTCGCTGATCGTCTCGGACGCGGGCAACCACGCCTCCCTGATCGACGGCTGCCGGCTCGCCCGCGGCACGACACAGGTGGTCTCCCACGCGGACCCCGACGCCGTTCGCAAGGCGCTCGGCACCCACGACGGACCCGCCGTCACCGTCTCCGACACGGTCTTCTCGGTGGACGGCGACGCGGCCCCGCTCGCCGAACTGGCCCTCGCGAGCCGGGAGTACGGCGCCGGTCTCGTCGTCGACGACGCGCACGGACTCGGGGTCCTGGGCGACGGCGGCAGGGGCGCTCCGCACGCCGCGGGGCTCGCGGGGGACCCGGACGTCGTCGTGACCGTCACGCTGTCCAAGTCGCTCGGCAGCCAGGGCGGCGCGGTCCTCGGCCCGGCGGCCGTCATCGATCATCTGATCAACGCGGCGCGAACCTTCATCTTCGACACCGGCCTGGCGCCGGCGGCGGCGGGCGCGGCACTCGCGGCCCTGCGCCTGCTGCGCCGCGAGCCGGAGCGGGCGGCGCGGGCGCGCGAGGTGGCCAGGGCGCTGCACACGCGGCTGACGGCGGAGGGTCTCTCCGCGGTACGACCGGACGCCGCGGTCGTCTCCGTGCGGGCACCGTCCCCCGAACGGGCGGTGCGATGGGCGGCCGAATGCCGCGAGGCGGGCCTCGCTGTCGGCTGTTTCCGTCCCCCGTCGGTGCCCGACGGTGTTTCGCGGCTGCGGCTGACGGCCCGCGCGGACCTCACTCATGAGCAGATCGAGCACGCGGTGGACGTGATCAGCCGGAACCGGTGAACCGGTGGAGCGGTGAACCGGTGGAGCGATCGATCGACGAGCGGGTGGAGCGATCGGCCGGTGGTCCGCAGGGGCGGCCGGCCGGTTGTGCGGTTGCGCGGTTGTGCGGTGAACCGTGCGGGTTCAGTTCAGCCCGGTGATGAACCCCTCCCAGACGTCCGGGGTGAACAGCAGGGCGGGTCCCGCCGTGTTCTTGGAATCGCGCACCGCGACCATTCCGGACCAGGGGCCGGTGCTCGGGCGTGCCGTCTCGACGCAGTTGTTCATCCCGGTACTGCGGCTGCTGCGCAGCCAGCGCACAGGGCGCAGTGAAGTACTGGAGGGTACGTACCGAGGCATTGCAGACATGACGTGCCTCCTTACGTGTCGTCGCCTATCGCGGCGATGTAGTCCAACGAGTCCTCGGGTGAAAGGGCGTGGAACTGAAGGGCGTTGAAGGCCTCGGCGTAGGCCTGGAGGTCTTCTTTCCGTTCGAGATAGAGGCTACTCGTCAAGTGGTCGAGAACAACCACATCCAGATCGGTTGTGTTCGGAAATGAGAAAATAACGAAAGGACCGGTCACGCCGATGTGTGCGCCGGCCGCGAACGGCAGCACCTGAAGCCGTACTTGGGGAAGGACGGCGGCCTCGCGCAGCCGGCGGAGCTGGCGTGCCATGACATCGGGGCCGCCCACCTCCCGGCGCAGCACGGCTTCGTCCAGGACCGCGGAGAGTTCGAGCGGCGGGTCCGAGCGCAGCACGTCCTGCCGCGCCAGACGCACTTCGACCAGGGTGTCGAGTTTGCTCTCCTCCAGTCCGTCCACGGCTGCCCGCGTCACCGCGCGGGCGTACTCCGGCGTCTGCAGCAGCCCGGGTACGACAGAGGTCTCCAGGGTGCGCATGGCGCTGGCGCCGGACTCCAGGCTGATGAAGTCGCGGTACTCCGGCGGGAGCACTCCGCGGTACGCGTGCCACCAGTGGTGCCGGCCGTTGACCTCGGATCCCGCCAACACGACCAGAAGCCGGCGCAGTTCGGAATCCTCGACGCCGTACGCGCGTAACAGGCGTTCCACATCGGCCGGTTTCACCCCGCTGGTGCCGGTTTCGATGCGGCTCACCTTCGACTGGTGCCAGCCGAGCAGGCGGGCCGCCTCTCCGCTCGTGAGACCCGTGCCCGCGCGCAGCGCGCGCAGTTCGGCACCGAGCTTGCGGCGGCGCACCGCGGGACCGTGCTGCATGGCTGTTCTCCTTACTCCTTCCAAGTCGTCCGAATACGCTCTGCCGACGCAGAGTTCACCGCATCGAGCGACAGATATATGCATTACTCGGTGGATCGCACCCGCGACCGGCCCGGTAATGGCAGTCTGGCGCAAGCACCAGTCCGGGACCGTACTCGAACCATCCGCTCGGTGTCGGGCTCCGGTCCCGTGGGAAAGGGACGAACGTCGCCATGGCAGACCATCAGGAAGCATCCGTCACCCTGCCGAGCGAGCCGGTTTCGGTTTCCGTGGCCCGAAAATTCGTTGCCGATGTGCTGTCCGAATGGGGCCTGCCGGGGGACTGCGAAGTCGCCGAGACCGTGCGGCTGATCGTGTCCGAACTGGCCACCAACGCCGTGCAGCACACGTTCGGGCAGTCGCCCACCTTCACGGTCGGCGTGTGTCTCGACCGGGAGGAGCGGCTGCGTATCGGTGTCACCGACAGCCATCCGCGCTTTCCGAAGCGGCTGCCCGCGGCTGTCCAGCAGGACAACGGCCGCGGCATGGTGATCATCCGCTGGCTCACCGCCGAATGCGGCGGCAGGCTCACCGTCGTACCGACCCGGGAGGGCGGCAAGACGGTCTCCATCGAGCTCCCGTGGACGGTCCCCGTCCAGCCGGTGCCGGCCGGGTGGCCCCAGGAGCCCTGAGGCCCGCCGTCCGTAGCCCGTCGGCCATGTCGGCTCACGAGGGCCGGGAGGGCGTCGCGGCGGTATGTCTGCCCACGACGGGCCGGGAGGGCGTCAGAGCGGCCCTGAGAGGGCTCGCGCCGGGGCGGCGGGGGTCCGCCGCCCCGGGCGAAAGGGTCAGCCGACCCTGCCGTACCAGACGCTTCTCGTCCAGATCTTCTGCAGTTTCACCACTTCCCCGGTCTTCGGGGAGTGCCAGATCTTTCCCTTACCGGCGTAGATGCCGACGTGGTACACGTTCCGGCCCGAGTGGAAGAACACGAGGTCACCGGCCTTGCGGTGCGAGGCCGAGACATGGTGTGTCTTGTTGTACTGCGCCGCGGCCGTACGAGGCAGCTTCTTGCCCGCCTTCTTGTACGAGTAGAGCGTGAGCCCTGAGCAGTCGAAGCGGTGCGGTCCGGTGGCGCCCCACTGGTAGGGGGAGCCGTGCTTCGACGCCGCGACCTGGAGTGCCCTCGTCGCGACGGTGGCCGCCTCGGCGTCGGGTGCGACGCCTGGAACCACCAGGCTGCCGCCCACGGCGGCGAGAGTGAGCGCCGAGGCCGTACCGGCCCGGGTCCACAGCGACGGGACACGATTGAGCGCAGTCATGCGCAACCCTTCGTCAGCCGCCTGTGAAGGATGACCTGTCGGATTCGGGCTGGCGAAGTTGCCCGGCCGCTGCTGCGGCTTCACCCCAAGGACCGCCCGGAACTGTTCCGGCGGCCCGTCTAGCTGGGTCCTCCACTCCTGCCGATGCACTCCTGTCGACCGGGCATCCGGGAGGCGGCAGGACTCGGCGTCCGCCCGGACCGCCCCGCCGCTGTGGCGGGGGCTTGTCGTCGGAGGGATCTTCACTCATCAGAGTCGGAAAATCCGAGCGGAACCGGTGTTTTGTGGGCTTACTCACCACTCGGCTGTTCGAGTGAACACCCCTCTGTTCGAGCACGTGTTGGAGACAGCGATGAGGCCCGCACCTGCGACGACGGGTCCCATCCGGCGTCCGGACTCCGCGTGTTGCGCAACTCGGAGGGGTCGCAGAAAGGACCGAGGAATACGCCGTCGGGGGGTACACCATCCGGTCCGTTTGAGTCGTGGACCGGACGGCACGGAGCTTCGGCGCGTACCGGTTCGTCGGTGGGGGTCCGTCAACTTCCGGACTCGGGCGGCACGGTGACCCGGGCCGCCCGCCGCTCTCCCCCGAGCACCCGCAGGGCCTGGGCCAGCGTCGCGGCGTGCACCTCGCTCTCGCCCCGCTGGTGCATCAGAGTGAGGGCGTCCCGCAGAGCCTCCGCCTTGCCGACCAGTGCCTGAGCCGCCCTCAGGCCGCGATAGGTGTCTCCGGGGCGTGACGGGTTGATACGGCCGACCAGGTCGACCACGTCGAGATAGCGGTCGATCAGCTCGGCCTCGGCGCGGGTCAGCGCGGGCAGCGGGGGGAGGTCCGGGATCATCGGCCGCTCACCTCGCGCCGGACGTGTCGAGCGCGGCCCTGCGGCTCGGGACGATCCGGTCGATCAGCCCGTACGCCCGGGCCGCCGGGGCGTCGAGGATGGTGTCGCGCTCGAGGTCCGCCGCGACCCGCTCCGGGCTCCGGCCCGTGTGGCGCCCGAGCATCTCCTCCAGCGTCCGACGGGTCCGCATCAACTCCTCGGCCTGGATGACCAGGTCGCTCGTCCGCCCCTGGAACGGCTCGGCCGCCGACGGCTGACGCAGGAGAACGCGGGCCCCCGGCAGCGCGAGCCGCTTGCCCGGAGTCCCGCAGGCCAGGAGCACCGCCGCCACCGAGGCCGCCTGACCGAGACAGACCGTCTCGACGTCGCAGGTGACGAACCGCATCGTGTCGTAGATCGCGGTCATCGCGCCGAAGGAGCCGCCGGGGGAGTTGATGTACAGCGAGATGTCCTGTTCGGGCGCCTGGTGTTCGAGGTACATGAACTGGGCCGTCACGTCGTTCGCCGAGGTGTCGTCGACGGGCGTCCCGAGGAACACGATCCGTTCGCTGAGCAGCTTCGCGTAGGGATCCAGGGTCCGGTGTCCCGCGCTCGTGCGTTCCGTGAACTCGGGCAGGACATAGCGGGCGGACGGGCTGTCCATGGCGCGCCTCCTCAGATCGACGTCTGTAAAAAATGTACAGGACGTACGTCTCTGCGGGAGAGGGTCCTGCTGAGAGCAGAAACGGCGGCACGCCCGGACGGGAAGGCGGCCGAGGGGTGCCGGGCAGCGCCGGCGGGCGGGATCTCGCGCCCCGCGGAGTGCGGGAGGCCCGGTCTAAGCTGGACGTCATGGCCTACGAGATTCCGGTGACGCAAGCCAGGGCTGAGCTCGCCGAACTGATCAACCGCGTCGTGTACGGCGGTGAACGCGTCGTCGTGACGCGGCACGGCAAGCCACTCGTCGCCCTGGTCTCCGCGGCCGACCTGGAGCGACTCGAAGACCTCCCGGAGCCCGCGGACGACCAGGTGGTCAGCTCGCTGTCCAGCGTCCGAGACGTGGCGTCCGCGCCCCGCGAGCACCAGCGCTTCGGCATCGCCGCGGAGCACCGGGGGCCCAGCGCCTCCTGACCGCGCGTGACCGTGCGCGCCGCCCCGGCCTCCCGCGACTCGGTGCCTAGTGCCGCCCGCCGCACGCCGTATACGGTCCGGCCCCCGTCGGCCGCACGCCGGCCCGGGGTGCCGTCAGGGTCCGGGCGGGCGGAACGGGGCAAGCGGGGCGGCATCGCGGCCCAGGGAGCGTTCGCCGGCCGGACCCGAAGGGGATCGCGGGCCGGTTAACGTCCTCGAAACTCCGGCCAACTAGCGTGCCCATCCATGCCACCAGGGGTTTCGGTGGCCGCGGCCGCCGGGCCCCGCACGGCCCGGAGCGAGGATGTGAGGTGGTACGCCGTGCAACTGACCCCGCACGAGCAGGAGAGGCTGCTGATCCATGTGGCGGCCGATGTCGCCGAGAAGCGCCGGGCCCGCGGACTGAGACTGAACCACCCCGAGGCCGTCGCCCTGATCACCTCGCACATCCTCGAAGGCGCCCGTGACGGCCGTACCGTCGCCGAACTGATGTCCTCCGGGCGCAAGATCCTCACCCGGGACGACGTCATGACAGGCATCCCCGAGATGATCCACGACGTCCAGGTCGAGGCCACCTTCCCGGACGGCACCAAGCTCGTCACCGTCCACGACCCGATCGTCTGACGGAGGGGGAGCGCCGTGATTCCCGGAGAGTTCCTGTTCGCCGACGAACCCGTCGTGTTCAACGAGGGGCGTGAGGCCACCCGGCTGACCGTCCTCAACGCCGCCGACCGCCCCGTCCAGGTCGGCTCCCACTACCACTTCGCCGAGGCCAATCCCGGTCTGGACTTCGACCGCGCCGCAGCCCGCGGGAAGCGGCTCAACGTCGCCGCCGGAACCGCCGTGCGCTTCGAGCCCGGGATCCCGGTCGAGGTCGAACTCGTCCCGCTCGCCGGCGCCCGCGTGGTGCCCGGACTGCGCGGGGAGACCGGAGGTGCCCTCGATGCCTGAGATCTCGCGTGCCGCGTACGCCGATCTGTTCGGTCCGACCACCGGCGACCGCATCCGCCTCGCCGACACGGACCTGCTGATCGAGATCGAGGAGGACCGCTGCGGCGGGCCCGGTCTCGCCGGTGACGAGGCGGTGTTCGGCGGGGGCAAGGTCATCCGGGAATCCATGGGCCAGGCACGCGCCACGCGCGCCGAAGGCACCCCGGACACCGTCGTCACCGGCGTCGTGATCGTCGACCACTGGGGGATCGTCAAGGCGGACGTCGGCATCCGCGACGGCCGGATCTCCGGCATCGGCAAGGCCGGCAACCCCGACACCATGGACGGCGTTCATCCCGACCTGGTGATCGGCCCCGAGACCGAGATCATCGCGGGCAACGGGCGGATCATGACCGCGGGCGCCATCGACGCCCACGTCCATCTGATCTGTCCGCAGATCGCCGACGAGGCCCTCGCCTCCGGCATCACGACGCTCGTCGGCGGCGGCACGGGTCCCGCCGAGGGCTCCAAGGCGACCACCGTCACCCCCGGCCCCTGGCATCTGGCCCGGATGCTGGAGGCGATGGAGGGCTACCCGCTGAACTTCGGTCTGCTCGGAAAGGGCAACACCGTCTCGCACGAGGCGATGTTCTCGCAGATCCGGGGCGGCGCGCTCGGCCTGAAGATCCACGAGGACTGGGGCTCGACACCCGCCGCGATCGACGCCGCGCTCACCGTCGCCGACCGCACCGGCATCCAGGTCGCCATCCACACCGACACCCTGAACGAGTCCGGGTTCGTCGCCGACACCCTCGCCGCCATCGCGGGACGCGGTATCCACGCGTACCACACGGAGGGTGCGGGCGGCGGGCACGCGCCGGACATCATGACCGTGGTCTCCGAGCCGTACGTCCTGCCGAGTTCGACCAACCCGACCCGGCCCTACACCGTCAACACGGCCGAGGAACACCTCGACATGCTGATGGTCTGCCACCACCTGAACCCGGCGGTGCCCGAGGACCTGGCCTTCGCCGAGTCCCGCATCCGGCCGTCCACCATCGGGGCCGAGGACATACTCCACGACCTCGGCGCCATCTCGATCATCTCCTCCGACTCCCAGGCCATGGGCCGCGTTGGCGAGGTGATCCTGCGGACCTGGCAGACGGCCCATGTGATGAAGCGGCGCAGGGGCGCCCTGCCGGGCGACGGCCGCGCCGACAACCACCGTGTACGTCGCTATGTCGCCAAATACACGATCAACCCGGCGCTCGCGCAGGGACTCGCCCGCGAGATCGGCTCGGTGGAGACCGGCAAGCTCGCCGACCTGGTTCTGTGGGAGCCCGCGTTCTTCGGGGTCAAACCGCACCTCGTCATCAAGGGCGGAATGATCGCGTACGCGCAGATGGGCGACGCGAACGCCTCCATCCCGACCCCGCAACCGGTCCTGCCCCGGCCGATGTTCGGGGCGATCGGACGGGCTCCCGCCGCGAACTCGTTCAACTTCGTGGCCCCGCTGGCCATCGAGGACGGGCTGCCGGAACGGCTCTCGCTCGGCAAGCGGTTCGTCGCCATCGAGTCGACGCGGGCGGTGACCAAGGCCGACATGCGGGAGAACGACGCCCGGCCCGACGTACGGATCGACCCCGACAGCTTCGCCGTGCACATCGACGGGGAGCTCGTCGAGGCGACTCCGGCCGCCGAACTGCCCATGGCCCAGCGTTACTTCCTCTTCTGATGTCCCGGGCGGCACTTCTCGTCCTGGCCGACGGCCGCTTCCCCGCCGGAGGTCACGCGCACTCCGGCGGGGCCGAGGCCGCGGTCAGGGCCGGGCGGATCACCGGAGCGGCGAGCCTGGAGGACTTCTGCAGAGGCCGGCTGCACACGAGCGGACTCGTCTCGGCCGCGCTGGCCGCGGCGGGCGCGCTCGGGGTCGATCCGGTGGCCCTGGACGCGGCCGCCGACGCCCGCACGCCCTCGCTCGCCCTGCGGGTCACCGCGCGCCGTCTGGGCCGGCAGCTTCTGCGGGCCGCCAGGGCGACCTGGCCGTCCGACGAACTCGACGCGCTGGCCCGGCAGTTCCCCAAGGGGGCGCATCAGCCGGTCGTGCTGGGCGTGGCCGCGCGGGCCCCCGGTCTCGGGCCCGAGGACGCCGCGTACTGCTCCGCCTACGAGTGTGTCAGCGGGCCCGCGTCGGCGACGGTCCGGTTGCTGAGCCTCGACCCGTTCGACGCGACGGCCGCGCTGGCCCGGCTCGCGCCGGAACTGGACGTCGTCGCCCACGCGGCGGCGAGTGCGGCGCGGCGGGCCCTCGACGAAGGTGTCGAGGCGCTTCCCGCCGCGTCGGCCCCGCTGCTGGAGATCGGCGCGGAGGCGCACGCGGCCTGGCCGGTACGGCTGTTCGCGTCCTGACGGCCGCACGCTCCCTGACCGCCGGAAGCCGGCCGGACCTCGCCGTGGCCCGGTGGCGGTCCCCCGGGACGGCCGACCTGCCGCCAGCCCGGTCACCCGGTCACCCGGTCACCCGGTCACCCGGTCACCCGGGTGAC
>NZ_JBHYXD010000111.1:0-12252 GCF_042751995.1 Streptomyces sp. NPDC059371
CGCGCCGCGCCGGCCCGCCCCGGCCCCGGGGGCGCTGCCCCCGCACCCCCGCTCCGCAATCGCCGGAGGGGCTGATTTTCAGCCCGTCCGGCGATTGAGGACGAGGCCGTCAGGCCGAAGCGGGGGTCTGGGGGCGGCAGCCTCCAGGAACGGGACGGGCAGGGGCGGAGGGGGCGAGCAAAGGCCTGTCCCGGCGCGCCGGCCGGGGATCACGGGGAGGCCGGGGCCGAGTTCTTCGTGTCCTGGGGGGCCGCGTCTCCGTCGTCGGAGGTGGCGAGCCAGGTGCCGACACCCGCCGCCGCCACCAGGACGGCAGCCGCCACCCCCAGCGTGATCCGCCGCCGCCGGGCGGAGGCACGGTGCCGGGCGGACCCGGGACGGGGCGCGCCCGCGGCCCGGGGCGCGCGAGCCGTCCCACGGGCACCGCCGGCCAGCTCGTCGGGTGCCGGCACCCGCATCGAGGTGTGCGTGTCCCGGTTCGAGTCGGGCGCGGCCCCCGGCACCAGGGGCACGGCCCCGCGCCGTTCACGCGCCGCGGCGGGCGCGGCCGGCTCCGCGCTCTCCTCGTACTCCTCGTCCCCGTCCGCGGAGTCCGCGTCCGGGGAGTCCACGTCCAGCGGCGGCATACCGGCCAGCAGCGGGAGCTGCTCCCGCAGCCGTGCGCCCAGCTCGGAGGCCCGCAGCCGGGACGCGGGCGCCTTGGCCAGACACTGCACGATGAGCTGCCACAGCTCGTCCGGGATGCCCGGGAGCGGGACCACGGTCTCGGTGACATGGCGGCGCAGGACCGCGCCGGGGTGTCCGCCCCCGAACGGCGTGAAACCGGCGAGCAGCTCGTAGAGCACGGTCGCCAGGGCGTAGATGTCGACGGCGGCACGCGGCGGCAGGCCCTCGATGATCTCGGGCGCGAGATAGTCCGGCGTGCCGATGATCTTCGTCACCCGGGTCCGGCGGGGCGAGTCGATGAGCTTGGCCACGCCGAAGTCGGTCAGGAGGGCCGGGTGGGAGCCGCCGGGGCCGAGCGGGCCCTGCATGTCGAGCAGGACGTTCTCGGGCTTCACGTCACGGTGGACGACCCCGGCCGCGTGCGCGGCGGCGAGTGCGTCCGCCACGTCGGCGACGATCGCGACCGCGGCCTCCGGGGCGAGCCGGCGTTCCCGGTCGAGCCGGGTGCGCAGGTCGGTGCCCCGTACGAGGTCCATGACGAGGGCGAGGTCGTTGCCGTCCACCACCAGGTCGCGCACCGCCACCACGTGGGGGTGGTCGAGGCCGAGCAGCGCGGTGCGCTCCTGCACGAAGCGCCCCACCAGCTCCTGGTCGGACGCGAGGTCCTCGCGCAGCAGCTTGATGGCGACGGGCCCCTCGGGTCCCTCGCCGAGCCACACCGTGCCGGCGCTCCCCCGCCCCAGGATCTGGTGCGCGGTGTACCTGCTGCCGATCTTGCGTGCCAAGACTGCTCCTACAGACGCGTGTTGCCGCTTAAAGTACGCGCCCGCGGAGCCAACCTTCACGCCCGGGACCGAAATCACCCATCAGGTGTCGACAAATCGCCAGAGTCGGCCGCCCCGGTCGCCGGAGTCGGCTGCCCCGGAGCTTGGGACAGGTCGCACGAGAGCCCCGGATCAGCCGCCCGGGCTCCCCGGGTCAGTTGCCCGAGCCGCCCGAGGGGTCCTTCGAGCCGAGATCCCCTATCCAGCCGCTGACCTGGTCGTACCGGTAGGTCAGCTCGTCCCAGAAACCCCTGGTGGAGTGGATCCAGCCTTGGAGGGGGCTGAACTCCCAGACCAGCCAGCCGGCCACGAACAGGATGACGATCGTGAACAGGCACCCCTTGAGGCAGCCGAGTCCCGGGATCTTCATCGGGTTGGAGCTGCCCTGGCGGGGCTCGCGCTGACGGGGGGCGGGCTGCTGCGGCCGCTGCGGCTCCGGCGCGTACCGCTGCGGCTGGGGCTGCTGCTGGGGCGCGGGGGCGTAGCGCTGCTGCTGGTGCTGCGGCGCGTACTGCTGCTGCGGTTGCTGCTGCTGCGGATAGCCGTATCCGGGCGGCGGCTGCTGGCCTCGCTGCGGACGCTGCTGCTGGGGCTGCCCCTGCGGCCGCGCGACCTGGCGCTGCGGGCGGCGGCGCAGCGGGTCCTCGTTCGGGTCGAGGTACTGGACCTGCGTCTGTTCGTTGCGGTCGCGGGCCGCGCGCATCTGGTTCTGCCAGGGGTGCGGGTCGTCGCTCTGGCCGGGCTGTCCGCCCGGCTGGTTCTGCGGGACCGGCGGCAGCACGGCGGTCGGGTCGGCCGCTCCCGAGGTGTGCGGCAGCACGCTGGTGGCGCCGTACGGGTCGTAGGAGCCCGCGCCCTGCGGGAGCACCTGGGTCGGGTCGGCCGAGCCGGGCATGTCCGGGACCCGCGCCGGGGCCGGGTCGGGGCCGAGCAGGGCGCCCACGCCCTCGGCCGCGGCGATCTGCGCGGGTGAGGCGTGCACCCCGACGCCCGCGGCGACGGCCCGCAGTGCGCGGGCGAGGTTCTCGGCGCTGGGCCGTTGGTCCGGGTTCTTGCGCAGGCAGCGCTCTATGACGGTCCACAGCGGGTCCGGGACGGTCGAGGGGCGGCGCGGTTCGGCGCTCAGGTGCTGGTGCAGCACTTCGAGTGCGGAGCTGCCGGCGAACGGCGGGCGGCCGGTGACCAGCTCGTACATCAGGATGCCGGCGCCGTAGATGTCGACGGCGGACGTCTGCGGGCGTCCCTCGGCGGACTCCGGGGCGACGTACGCGGGCGTGCCGACGAATTCGTGGGTCCGGGTGAGGCCGGGGGAATCGGCGAGCCGCGCGATGCCGAAGTCGGTCAGCATCGGGTGCATCTGGCCGGCGTCCTGCTTGAGCAGGACGTTCGCGGGCTTCAGGTCGCGGTGCACGACACCGTCGGCGTGGCTGGCGGCGAGCGCGTCGGCGATCTGGGCGGTGAGCAGGGCGGCCGCGACGGGCGAGAACGGTCCGTTCTCGCGCAGGTAGCGGTGCAGGTCGGGACCGTCGATCAGGTCCATGACGAGGGCGAGGAGATCTCCCTCGACGACGAGGTCGCGCACCCGCACGATGTTCGGGTGGGTCAGGCGCAGCAGCACCGACCGTTCCCGGAGGAAGCGCATCACGATGTCGGCGTCACCGGCGAGCTCTTCCTTCAGGACCTTGATCGCCACGGTCTCGCCGGGCTGTCCCGCGACGGCCGCCTCGGCGCCGGCGGTCTCCCGCTGGCTGGCGCGCCAGACCGTGCCTGTGGCGCCGCGCCCCAGCGGCTCCTCCAGGAGGTACTTGCTCCCTACCGGCCGCACGTCATGCGCTCCCTGTTGCTTGCTTGCCTGGTCCGTCCACCGTGATCACCGTGGTACAGGAGATTCCGACCCACTCTAGTGCCGCCCTGCCCGGCAACGGGCTGTCCCGCCCGTGTGCTTTCCCATAGGTCCCGTACGCACCTGTGGTTCACATAAGGGCACCTGTGGTTCGCATAAGCGCTTACGTGGGCGTCCCCGTCCATGTTCGACGGAAAGTCGCTCGCATGTGTTCCACGGAAAGACGCTCACTCCGGTCGCTTGGTTGCCCGGACCGGGCGTGAGCGATCTCAAGCCGACATCGGGAGGGCACTGGTCAGGAACTTTTACGGGCAGAGCCGACCAATCAAGATCACTTACGGGTGGGGGGCGGGCGTGTTGTCGGTGGCAGGTGCGAGGATGCCTCCAGTTACTGGCCGACGTGCCCGTGTGCGGTGGGGGGATCTGCGGTGGGGGACCGCAGCGCAGCCTCGCCCTCGTCGCGGCGCCTGTGCTGAAGGGACCCCTGACGGCGATGCAGATCCGGCTGACCGTCGTAGACCCGCTGGGCCCGCCCTCGGAACCGCGGGGGCGAGCCACGGCCTGCGATGTGCTGGTCACCGCGCCCGCCGGGACGGCGCTGGCCGCGGTCGCGTCGGGGCTGGCCGCGGCGGTCGGGGGAAGCGGGGGCACCTCGCAGGGCGAGCGGGGCCGCGAGTCCGGCGGGGGCCAGATCGTGCTCTACGCGGGCGCGGAGCGGCTGGACGCCCAGCGCTGCACACTCGGCGAGCCGCCGCTGACCGACGGCGCCGTGCTCAGCCTTGGCTCGCCCGCCGAGCCCGGTCCCGACCTGGACGACGTGTCGGCCCAGCTCCATGTGGTCGCGGGACCGGACGCCGGAGGCGTGCACCTGCTGCACGGCGGCCAGATCCGCATCGGCCGCTCCGCGGACGCCGACGTGCCCCTGGACGACCCGGACGTGTCCCGCCTGCACTGCGCGGTCACCGTCACCCCCGAGGGCCGCGTCTCGGTCGCCGACATCGGGTCCACGAACGGCACGACACTCGACGGCTCCCGCGTCGGCGGCCGCCCCGTCCCCTTCACCGCGGGCGCGCTGCTGCGCGTCGGCGAGTCCGCCCTGCGGCTCGCCCCGCCGGGCGGCCCGGGCCTCGTGGAAACCGCCCCGGACGGCGAGGGCCATGTGCGGGTGCGGACCGGGTCCGCCGAGGACGCCCCGACCCGTTCCGGCGGGTTCGCCGGGGACGCTCCCGCCCAGGCCGGCGGGTCCGCCGGCCACGGCACTCCGGCGGGTGCCTCCACCACCGCCCGGACCGGTGGGTTCGCCGGGCACGGCGCCACCGGCCGGCCGGGCACGGCCTCCCCGGGTTCCACCTCCCCCGCGGCTTCGGCCGCTTCAGCGTCCTCGGCGACGTCCGCGGCCCCCGCGACCGCCGACGGCTTCCCGGGGGAAGCCTCACCGGGCACCACCGCCCCCGGACCGGGCGCCTCGCAGCCGCGCGGTGCCGTGCCCCACGCGCGCGGGGAGAGCGCCTCCCTCGCCCAGAGCGGTGGTCCGCCTCCGTCGGGCGAGACGCATCACGCCTACGGGACCGCGGAGTGGGGCGCTTCCGCGGGCGGCGTCCCCGGCGCACTGGAACACGGACGGGCCGTGCCCCTGGCCGTACCGGAACAGGGCCGGGCACCGCGGATCGAGAGCGGCCCGCGGGGCTCGACGACGAAGGGCCGCGGCACCGGCACGTCCGCGCGCGAGACGGGCGGGCCCACGGGCTCCGGCGGCGCGGACGGGGCGGGGCGGGCCGACGCGGAGGCTTTCGGCCCCGGCGCCGCCGACGCGTCCGGCGCCCCCGGTGCGGGCATCCCCTCCGCCCGCACGGGCACGCCCACGCGCGGCACGGACATTCCGCCGGGCGTGCGCAGGCGGGGCGGCATCGGCGCGTGGGCCCGGCGTCTGGCGGGCGGCCGCGGAGGACCGTCCCCGGAGCGGGAGACGTACGAGGACGGCGCCGTCGCGGTGGAGGAACTCCTTCCCGCCGTGCGGCGGTCGCCCGAGAGCTGGCCCGATCCGGCGACCCTGCTGCTCACCGCGATCGGCCCCGGTCCCCGGCTGTGGGAGCGCGGCCCCGGCCACCCCGAGGCACTGACGGTACGGCTGGGCACGGCCGACCGGACGGCGCCGGACGGCTCGGGCCTGCTGCCCGCGGTGCCGGTGACCGCCGGGCTGCGGGAGGCCGGCGCCCTGGGCCTGGCCGGACCGCGGGCGCGGCTGACGGGGCTGGCCCGCGCGGTCGTCGCGCAGCTCGCCGCGCTGCACTCCCCCGACACCCTGGAGATCGTCCTCATCAGCACCGACCGGACCCGCCCGGTCGACGAGCGCACCGCCGAGTGGTCCTGGCTCGGCTGGCTCCCTCATCTGCGTCCCGCCCACGGCCAGGACTGCCGTCTGCTCCTCGCGTACGACCGTGAGCAGGCGGCGGCGCGCACGGACGAGCTCCTGCGCCGCCTGGAGGACCACCTGGCGGAGGCGGAGGAGGCACCGCGCGTACGCCGTCCGCTGTCCGGGAGCACCGGTGCCACGGTTCCGGCCGCCCGGTCCGGGACGCACGACACGGAGGCCGGGCGCGCCGGACACGTCACCGCGTCGGGCGACGGCGGCTCGCCGAGCGCGGCACGAAGGCCGTCCTGGGCGCGGGCCGACGACACGGACGAGGGGTACGACGGCCCGTACACGGTGGTGATCGTGGACGGGGACCCCGGGGGCGCCGACGTGCGGGAGGGCCTGACGCGCCTCGCGCACGAGGGCTCGCGGGCCGGAATCCATCTGGTGTGCCTCGCCGAGACCGTCGCCGCCTCGCCCGCGTCGCCGGTGACGGAGACCTACGAAGCGGCGTGCGAGGTGTCGCCGGCGTTCCGCGAGTGCGGGGCGGTGGCCTTGCTGAGCGGGGACGTGGCCACGGCGCTGCGGCTGATGCGGGTGGCACCGGGCGGCAGCGGCGGGCGCGCCCCCGAAGCGGCACCGCACGGCGGACCCGACGGCGGCGGGCGGAATTCCTCCGGCGCCGCGCCCACCTCGCCGGCGCACTCCGGTCCCCGGCACGCGGGAGCCACTCACACGGGCATCCCGCGCCCGGCGTCCGGACGGCACACCGGTTCCGGCGGCCGCGCCGACGCCACCTCACGCACGGGCCGTACGTCCTCCGGCGCCGCGGGCCAGTTCCCGCGCGGCCCCGTGGGGCACGGCACCGTCGCCGCCGTGGACGCCGTGTCCCTCGCCTGGGCCGAGCGGTTCGCCCGGTCCCTGGCACCGCTGCGGACGGACGGCACGACCGGGGACCGGCACACGCGCGTGTCGGCGCCCCTGCCCCAGACGGCCCGTCTGCTCGACGAGCTGGGGCTGGCGCGGGCCACCCCCGCCTCCCTGCTGGCGCGTTGGGCGGACGCGGCGGACGACAGCGAGGCGTTCGGCGGACGGGCGCGGGCGGTGCTCGGCGCGGGCCCGCGCGGACCCGTCGCCGTGGACCTGCCCGTCGAGGGCCCGCATCTGCTGATCGAGGGCCCGCCGGGCAGCGGCCGCACGGAACTGCTGCGCTCGGTCGCCGCGTCCCTCGCAGCCGCCGAGCGGCCCGACCGGCTCGGGATCGTCCTGATGGACGGACGTGACGGAACCGCGGCCCACGGCGGCGCGGGCGGCGGGGAAGGCCTCCAGGTCTGCACCGACCTGCCGCACGTCACCACCCACCTCGTGGCCAACGACCCCGTGCGGATGCGGGAGTTCGCCCAGTCGCTGAGCGCCGAGCTGAAGCGGCGGTCCGAACTCCTAGGCCGGCTCGGCTTCGCGGAGTGGCATGCCGGGCGGACGGTCCCCGGCCGGATCGTGGCCCAGCGCTCGGGCGGAAGCTCGTCGGGCGGGACCTCCTCCCTGGGCGCCTCGGACCTCGACACCCCGTCCAGCTCGACGCTGCGGCTGCGGCCCGCCGCCGCGCACCGGCAGCCCGAGCCGGGGCCGCCGCTGGCCCGCCTGGTCGTGGTCGTCGACGATCTGGACGCCCTGCTGGCACCGCCGCTGGGCTCCCCGGGACGCCCGGCGGCCGGTTCGGTCGTACGGGCGCTGGAGGCCGTCGCCCGGGAGGGCGACCGGCTCGGGGTCCACCTCGTGGCGGCGTCCGGCGCCGACGGCCGTACGGCCGCGTCGGAACTGACGCGTTCCGCCGCGCTGCGCGTCACCCTGGACGCGCCGTCGCCCGGACCGGAGGAACCCGCCCCCGGGCGGGGCCGGCTGCGGCTCCCGGACGGCCGGGAGATCCCCTTCCAGGGCGGGCGGGTCACGGGACGCATTCCGCGGACGGCGACCCTGCGCCCCACGGTCGTCCCCCTGGAGTGGCACCGCATGGGCGACCCGCCGGCCCGCCGCCCGGTCCGCGAGCTGGGCAACGGACCGACGGACCTGGCCCTGCTCGCCAGCGCACTGGAACGGGCCGCGCGCTCCGTCTCCGCGGCCGAGATGCCCTCGCTGCTGTGATCCGCGGCCGGAAGACCTGACGCCACACCCCGGCCCGGACACCCTGACCGCCGCAAACCGGCGGCCGGGGCGGCCCGGCCGCCGGAAGCCGCGGCCGGGACGCCCGCGCCGTCGGAAACGGCGGCCGGCGGACCGCACCCGCGCACGTCACGGCGTCGGCGCCGCTCCCGCCCCCGTGCGGCCGAGCGACGTCGGCGTGCCCCGTGACCGTGACGCGACGTCACGACCCCGTCACGATCGCCCACTTGACACCACCGGCGGTCTTGCCGCCCCCGAGTGGGCAGGCGTAGACCGGAGTGATCCGGGCAGCAGCCGCTTTGACGTTCGACGAAGAACGAAGAACGGGGCAGTGATGCGCAGCATTCCTCAGATACGCAGGTCGCCCGATCACTCCACCCGACGCTCGCGCGGAGCCGCGCGGGCCGCGGCGGCAGCCGTCGTCGCGGGCGCGCTCACGCTGACGGCGTGCGGTGGCGGCGGCGATGACGGCAAGGGAAGCGACGGGGGCAAGGCCACGGAGAGCGGCGGCGCGGGCTCCGTCACCCTGCCCAAGCTCGACGGCGCCACCCTGGAGGTCGCCGCCGTGTGGACCGGGGCGGAACAGGCCAACTTCAAGAAGGTGCTCGCGGAGTTCGAGAAGCGCACCGGCGCGAAGGTCACCTTCGTACCGGCGCAGGACCCGATCATCAACTTCCTCGGTTCGAAGATCGCGGGCGGCGCGCCCCCGGACGTGGCACTGCTCCCCCAGGTCGGCGCCGTGAAGCAGGCCGTCGACAAGGGGTGGGCGAAGCCCGTCGGCCCGGACGCGCAGGCGCAGTTGACGAAGAACTACGCGCAGGGCTGGCAGGACCTCGGCAAGGTCGGCGGCAAGCAGTACGCCGTGTACTACAAGGCCGCCAACAAGTCCCTGGTCTGGTACAACACCAAGGTCTTCGAGAACGCGGGGGCCAAGGAGCCCACGACCTGGAAGGAGTTCCTGGCCACCGCGCACACGATCTACGACTCCGGTGTCACGCCCGTCTCGGTCGGCGGCGCCGACGGCTGGACGCTCACCGACTGGTTCGAGAACATCTACCTCTCCCAGGCGGGCCCCGAGAAGTACGACCAGCTCGCCCAGCACAAGATCAAGTGGACGGATCCGTCCGTGAAGGACGCGCTGACCACTCTGGCCCAGTTGTGGGGCGACAAGAACCTCATCGCGGGCGGCCCGGACGGCGCGCTCCAGACGGAGTTCCCGGCCTCGGTCACGCAGACGTTCACCGGCGGCGACCAGCCCAAGGCGGGCATGGTCTTCGAGGGCGACTTCGTGGGCGTCAACATCGCGGAGACGAAGGCGAAGATCGGGACGGACGCGAAGGTGTTCCCGTTCCCCGCGGTCGGCGACAAGGCGCCGGTGGTCAGCGGCGGTGACGCGGCCGTCGTCCTGAAGGACTCGAAGGCGGCCCAGGCGCTGCTGACGTTCCTCGCCTCACCCGACGCGGCGACGATCCAGGCGAAGCTCGGCGGCTACCTCTCGCCCAACAAGAGCGTGCCCGACTCCGCGTATCCGAACGCGGTCCAGCGGGCCATCGCCAAGGCGCTGATCGCGGCCGGCGACGACTTCCGCTTCGACATGTCCGACCAGGCCCCGCAGGCCTTCGGCGGCACGCCCGGCAAGGGCGAGTGGAAGGACCTGCAGGACTTCCTGAAGAACCCGAAGGACGTGGCGGGGACACAGGCGAAGCTCGAATCGGACGCCGCAGCGGCCTACAAGGGCTGATCCGGCCATGACGTCGGCGACGGCCGGGGGCACCGCACAGGTGCCCCCCGCCCGTAAAAGCAAGTGCGTGTGCGGGGACCGCGGGCTAGTTGTGGTGATCTTCCGGCTGGGCGCGCGGGTGGTGGTGGGGGGGCTCCCCCCCTCCTCGCCGCCCCGCCCCGCGCGCGGCGGCTCACGCGGGGAGCGCGCGGGGGGGGCGCGGGGGGGCCCGGGCCCCCCCCCCCCCCCCCCCCCGGCCCGTACACGCAAGAGCGTGACCGGGACCCGCAGGACAGTGGTGGTGCTCTTCCTGCTGCCCGCCCTGGTGCTGCTCGGCGCGCTCGTGGTCTACCCGATCGGGTACTCGGTCGTCCGCAGCTTCTACGACCAACAGGGCGACGGGTTCGCCGGGTTCGACAACTACAAGGCGCTGTTCACCGACGACGGCATCCGCACCGCGCTCAAGAACAACATCATCTGGGTGGTGTTCGCCCCGACCGTCGCGACCGCGCTGGGGCTGATCTTCGCGGTGCTGACCGAACGGGTGCGCTGGGGAACGGCGTTCAAGCTGGTCGTCTTCATGCCGATGGCGATCTCGATGCTCGCCGCCGGGATCATCTTCCGGCTGGTGTACGACCAGGACCCGGACAAGGGCGTCGCGAACGCGGTGTGGGTGGGGGTGCACGACACCTTCGCCCCGGCGTCGGCGTTCCCGAAGGCCCACCCCGGCCGGGAGTCGCCCCTGACGTCCGACAAGGGTGGGTTCGTCACCCGGGACGCCGTGCACACCGGGCAGTCCGTCGCCCTGCCGCTGGTCGGCGTCGCCCCGGACCGGATGCCGGACAGCGCGAGGAAGGCGGTGCGGGCGGCCACGGATCCCGGCAGGGTCGCGGGCACGGCCTGGCAGGACTTCACCCGCGGGAAGGGCGTCGGCAGGCTCGGCCAGGTCGACCCGAGCGAGCTGGGCTACTCCGGGATGAGGATCGAGGCGGTCAAGGACGGCGAGGTCGTCGACTCGGCGAAGGTGGGCGACGACGGCACGTTCTCGCTCTCGGGCAAGGCGGACGGAGCACGGCTGCGGCTGCCGGCGAGCAACTTCGCGGAGCCGTACAACGGGGTCGACTGGCTGGGCCCGTCCCTGGTCACCCCGGCCATCATCGGCTCGTACGTCTGGATGTGGGCGGGCTTCGCGATGGTGCTCATCGCGGCGGGCCTGGCGGGGATGCCGCGCGAACTCCTGGAGGCCGCCCGGGTCGACGGGGCGAACGAGTGGCAGGTGTTCCGCCGGGTCACCGTGCCGCTCCTCGCGCCGGTGCTCGCGGTCGTCGCCGTGACCTTGATGATCAATGTGCTGAAGGTCTTCGACCTGGTGTTCATCATCGCGCCGGGGTCCTCCCAGGACGACGCGAACGTGCTGGCCCTGGAGCTGTACCGCAAGGGCTTCTCGGAGGGCAGGCCGGGCGTGGCGAGCGCCATCGCGGTGTTCCTGCTCCTGCTGGTGATCCCGGTGATGGCCTTCAACGTTCGCAGGCTCAGGCGGGAGGTGCGGCGATGACGGCACACGTGTCTTTCGGCCGGGGGTCCGGGTGTTGTCCCCCGGAGCGATGCAGCCGTCGGCTCAGGCGGGAGGTGCGGCGATGACCACACATGCCGGACAGTTGGCGAAGACCGTGCCCGCGACGGCCGTGAACAAGGCGCGGCCCTCGCTCGGTTCACGGATCGCGAGTGGGCTCGGCGGCAGTGTCGTACGCGTCTTCCTGCTGCTCGTCGGCCTGTTCTGGCTGGTGCCGACGATCGGGCTGCTGCTGTCCTCGCTGCGCAGCCCCGAGGACATGGGCGGCAGCGGCTGGTGGAAGGTGTTCAGCGCGCCCTCGCAGCTCACCGTGGACAACTACCAGAGGCTCCTGGAGAACAGCGACATCACCAACTCGCTGCTCAACACGGTGCTGATCACTGTTCCGGCGACCCTGCTGGTCGTCGTGATCGGCTCGCTCGCGGGATACGCCTTCGCGTGGATGGAGTTCCCCGGCCGCGACTGGTGGTTCCTCGGCGTGGTCGGTCTGCTGGTCGTCCCGGTGCAGGTGGCGCTGATCCCGATCGCCGAACTCTTCGGGAAGATCGGCGTCTTCGGGTCGGTCACCGGCGTGGTCCTCTTCCACGTCGGCTACGGACTGCCCTTCGCGGTGTTCCTGCTGCGGAACTTCTTCGCGGAGATCCCGAGAGAGCTCCTGGAGGCGGCCCGGCTGGACGGCGCGGGCGAACTGCGCCTGTTCACACGGGTCGTGATGCCGCTCGGCGGTCCCGCGATCGCCTCGCTGGGCATCTTCCAGTTCCTGTGGGTGTGGAACGACATGCTGGTCGCGCTGGTGTTCTCCGACTCGGGGAGCCAGCCCATCACGGTCGCTCTCCAGACACAGGTGCGCCAGTTCGGCAACACCATCGACGTGCTGGCGCCGGGCGCCTTCATCTCGATGGTGATCCCGCTGGCCGTGTTCTTCGCGTTCCAGCGGCAGTTCGTCTCCGGAGTGATGGCGGGCGCGGTCAAGTAGGCAGGTCGCGGGGGTGCTTGAGGGGCGGGGCCGACCCCCGCCCCCCCCCCCGGGGTAACCCCCCCAAATCTGGTGGTTAGCCCCCCCCCCCCCACAAACAACGCTAAGCACAACCGCCGGGTCCCCGCGCCACCCCC
>NZ_JBHYXD010000111.1:12262-29354 GCF_042751995.1 Streptomyces sp. NPDC059371
GGGGTGGTGGGGGGGGGGTGTGGCGGGCGGGGGGGGGGGGGGGGGTGGGGGGGGGGGGGGGGGGGGGGGGGGGGGGCGGGCCCCCCCCCCCCCCCCCCCCTCGGCGTTCACCCGACGTCCCCCGGATGCCACATCTGGCGTAACCAAGTCACCCCTTCGGCCGTTCCCGGGCAGTATGCCCGCGCCGACCCATGGATGTCCCGTGCCCAGGTTCAGTGTCATCGTCCCCGTGTACAAGGTTCAGGCGTACCTGCACGAGTGCCTTGAATCCGTGCTCGAACAGTCCTGCCCGGATCTCGAACTCATCGCGGTCGACGACTGTTCACCCGACGCCTGCGGGGCGGTCATCGACGAGTTCGCGGCCCGCGACTCCCGGGTGCTCGCCGTGCACCTGCCCGAGAACGTGGGCCTCGGGCGCGCCCGCAACGCCGGTCTCGACCGGGCCACCGGCGACTACCTGATCTTCCTGGACAGCGACGACACGCTCACCCCGGACGCGCTGCGGGCCATCGCCGCCCGGCTGGAGGAGACGGGCGACCCGGACGTCCTGGTGTACGACTACGCGCGCACGTACTGGTCGGGCGAGGCCGTCCGGAACCAGGCCGCGGCGCAGCTCACCGAGGAGGGCCCGGCGCCGTTCCGGCTGGACGAACGGCCCGGACTGCTGCGGCTGCTGATGGTGGTGTGGAACAAGGCGTACCGCCGGGAGTTCGTCGAGCGCGCGGGCTTCCGGTTCCCGCCCGGCTACTACGAGGACACGCCCTGGACGTATCCGGCGCTGATGTCCGCCGAGACGATCGCGACCCTCGACCGGGTCTGTGTGCACTACCGCCAGCGGCGCCACGGCAGCATCCTCGGCACCAGCAGCCGTCAGCACTTCGACGTCTTCGAGCAGTACGACCGGGTCTTCGCGCATGTCGCCGCGCATCCGGAGCTGGACCGGTGGCGTCCGGTGCTGTTCCGGCGCATGATCGACCACTTCGCCACGGTGTTCGTGAAGCGGGGCCGGCTGCCGCGCGCTGCCCGGGCCGAGTTCCTGCGCAAGGCCCGTGCGCACTACCGCCGTTACCGCGTCCCGGGCGCGCCGGCCGGTCCGAGCACCCGGCTGCGCCACGCGCTGGTGGGCCTCGGCACGCATCGCACGTACCGTCTGCTGTCGTTCCTGTCGCGGGTCGGGAAGAGAGCCGTGCGGCCGGCCGCCGGACTGCGGCGCGCGGTGCGCGGTGCCGCGCTCCAGTTCCACTACCGCGTGCAGCTCCGTCTTCCGCTGCGCGCGGACCGTGCCGTCTTCTCCAGCTACTGGGGCCGGGGCCACGGCTGCAACCCGGGGGCCCTGGAGTCCGCGTTCCGCAGCTTCGCGCCGCACGTCCGCACCGCGTGGATCGCGCACGCCGAGCACCACCACACGATCCCGGACCGGACGCGGCGGCTGCGTCCGGGCACGGCGGCGTACTGGACGGCGCTCGCCCGCTCCAAGTACCTCGTGAACAACGTCAACTTCGACCGGCGGCTGGTCAAGCGGCCCGGCCAGATCATGATCCAGACGCAGCACGGGACCCCGCTCAAGCGGATGGGACTCGATCTCCAGGACCGCCCGGCCGCCGCGCGCGGCACCGACTTCGCCGAGCTGCTGCGCGGTGCCGACAAGTGGGACTACTGCCTGTCCGGCAACCGCCACTCCACGCTGGTCTGGGAGCGCGTCTTCCCCTCCTCGTACACCACGCTGGAGTACGGGCTGCCCCGCAACGACGTGTTCCAGCACGCGACGTCGGCGGACGTGGACCGGCTGCGCGCCTCGCTCGGCATCCCCGCCGGCACGGTCGCCGTGCTGTACGCGCCCACGTACCGCGACTACCGGCACAGCCCCCCGCGCACCCTGGACCTGGAGCGGGTGCTGCGCGAGCTGGGCCCGCGGTTCGTCGTGCTGGCCCGCGCCCATCACGCCTACGGGGCGCCGCTCACGGAGACGGCGGGCGGCCGGGTCATCGACGTGTCCGGCCATCCGAGTGTCGAGTCGCTGTGCCTCGCCTCGGACGCGCTGGTCACCGACTACTCGTCGCTGATGTTCGACTACGCGGTCCTGGACCGGCCGGTCGTCGTCCTCGCCGACGACTGGGAGGCGTACGAGGCGGCCCGCGGCACCTACTTCGACGTGCGCGCCTTCCCGCCGGGCGCCCTCGCGCGCGGAGAGGACGAGCTGATCGACGTCTTCGCGACCGGGCGGTGGCGCGCCCCGGAGTCGGCGCGGCTGCGGGCCGCGTTCCGCGAGCGGTTCTGCCCGTACGACGACGGGCGGGCCGGCGAACGGGTCGTACGGCACGTGGTGCTCGGCGAGAGCGCCGGACTGCCCCCGTTCGTCCCCCTCGCCGAACGCCGCCCGGTTCCTTCGGCCGAGCCGGCCCTGGCACGCGTCCCCGCTCCCGGGGTCGCCGTTCCGTTGACCGAGACCCTCTGAACCCGGAGTCCGCGTGCCGTCCAGTCCCTCGCGGCCGACGCCCACCCGGCCCGCCACCTGGCGGCCGGCCGGGCGCCCCGGGCGATGAATTCCCCGTCCGGCGCCCCTTGAGAGAAAGAGCAGAATGCCCCGCTTCAGTGTCATCGTGCCCACCTTCGAAGTCGCCGGGCACCTGGCCCGCGCGCTGGACTCGGTCCTGGCCCAGTCCTTCGGCGACTTCGAGCTGATCCCGGTCTGCGACGAGCCGGACTCCCCGACCGCGTCGGTCGCCGCCGCGTACGCGGACCGGGACTCCCGGGTGGTCCCGGTCCATTCGCCGCCGTCGGGCGGACTGAGCGCGGCGCGCAACACCGGGATCGCGGCGGCGAAGGGCGCGTACCTGATCTTCCTCGACGGCGACGACGAACTGGTGCCGGGCGCCCTGGACGCCCTGGACGCGGGTCTCCCGGCCGGCCTGGACGTCCTCTACTTCGGGCATCAGCGGGTGCACTGGTGGGAGGGCGAGCCGAACACGCCCCCGCTCGACAAGGCCCCTGAGGTCCTCGGCGTACACGTTCCGGCGTGGAGCGCCGTGTACCGCCGCGGCTTCGTCGCCGAGCACGAACTCGCCTTCCCCGAGGGGCATTTCACGGACACCGGCTGGGGCGGCCTGGTGACGGTGACGGCCGAGCGGCCCGCGGTGCTGCGCACGGTCTGTGTACGGCATCATCTGCGCCGCCAGGGCAGCCGGCTCAACGCGCCGGGCGAGCACCACTTCGACCTCCTCGACCAGGTCGAGCGGGTCCTCGTCCACGCCTCACGGCGGACCCTGCCCGCGGCCCGGTCGAAGGCGCTGTTCAGCCGGCTCTTCTCCCTGGTCCTGAAGGCGGCCGCGCACCCGGAGCGGGTACCCGCGCGGCGCCGCCGGGCCTTCTTCCGCCGGGCGGGCAAGCTCTACCGGCGGCACCGTCCGGCCGGGTTCCGGGCTCCGGCGGGCAGTCTCGGTGTCCAGCACCTGCTGCTCGCGGCGGGCGCGTACAGCGCGTTCCGCGCGCTGCGCGGCACGAACCGGGCCGTCTCCGGTGTGCTGCGCCGGGTACCCCGGGGGCGGACACTGCGCATCCGGGCGCGCTACGCCCTGCAGCTCCGCCGTCCCCTCGACGAGAACCTCGCGGTGTACTGCGCGTACTGGGGCCGGGGTTACGCCTGCAATCCGGCGGCGATCCACGCCAGGGCCCGTGAACTCGCCCCGCACATCCGGTCGGTGTTCCTGGTCGAGCCGGAGGCCGTCGACGCGCTGCCGAAGGACGTCGAGCACGCGGTGATCGGCAGCCGCCGCGCCTGGGAGGTGCTGGCCCGCGCCAAGTACCTGGTCAACAACGCCAACTTCGCGGACGGCGTGGTCAAACGCCCCGGCAGCGTGCATCTCCAGACCCAGCACGGCACACCGCTGAAGAAGATGGGTGTCGACCAGTCCACGTTCCCGGTGGTGGCCGCCGCGACCGGCAGCTTCACGAAACTGCTGGCCCGGGTGGACCGCTGGGACTACAACCTCTCCTCCAACCGGCACTCCACCCAGATGTGGGAACGCGCCTTCCCGGGCGGCTACGAGGCGCTGGAGTACGGCTATCCGCGCAACGACGTCTACTGCACGGCGACCGCCGAGGACGTGGCCCGGGTCCGCGAACGGCTCGGGGTGCCCGAGGGCCGGACGGCGCTGCTGTACGCGCCCACGCACCGCGACCACAGCACCGGCTTCGAGTCCCGGCTGGACCTGGAGGCCTTCTGCGAGGCGATCGGCGAGCAGTTCGTCGTCCTGCTGCGCGCCCACTACTTCTACGACGAGGGCCGTGGGCGCGGCAGCGGACGGATCATCGACGTGACCGGGCACCGGTCCTCCGAGGACGTCTGTCTGGCCGCCGACGCGCTGATCACGGACTACTCGTCGATCATGTTCGACTACGCCAACCTCGACCGCCCGGTCGTCGTGTACGCGGACGACTGGGAGGTCTACCGGGAGACCCGGGGCGTCTACTTCGACGTGCTGGAGGAGCCGCCGGGCCGGGTGGCGCGCACCCCGGACGAGCTGGCCGCGCTGTTCGCCGACGGCTCCTACGCGGATCCGGCCGCCGCCGCGCTGCGGGCCCGCTTCCGTGAGCGCTTCTGCCAGTTCGACGACGGCAGGGCCGCCGAGCGGGTGGTGCGCCGGGTGCTGCTGGGCGAGTCCCCCGAGACGATCCCGCCCGTCCTGCCGCTCGCCGAACGCGTCCCGGCTCCCGCCGCGTCCACCCTCGTAAGGAGCTGACGTGCCCCGCTTCAGCATCATCGTCCCCGTCTTCAAGGTGCAGGGCTTTCTGCGCGAGTGTCTCGACTCGGTCCTGGAGCAGTCGTACGCGGACGTCGAGGTCATCGCCGTCGACGACTGTTCCCCGGACGGCTGCGGCGCGATCCTCGACGAGTACGCGGCCCGCGATCCCCGGGTACGGGTGCTGCACCTGCCGGAGAACGTGGGGCTCGGCCGCGCCCGCAACGCCGGGATGCCGCTCGCCGGCGGCGACTACCTCTTCTTCCTCGACAGCGACGACACCCTCACACCGGGCGCGCTGCGCGCCGTCGCCGACCGCCTGGACGAGACGGCCGACCCGGATGTGCTGGTCTTCGACTACGCGCGCACCTATTGGTGGGGCGGCACCCGCAGGAACGTGCTCGCGCGGGTCCTCGCGGAGGCGGGACCCGGCACCTTCTCCGCGGCCGAACACCCGGAGATCCTCGATCTGTTGATGGTGGTGTGGAACAAGGTCTACCGCCGCGCGTTCGTGGAGCGGGAGGGCTTCGCCTTCCCGCCGGGGTACTACGAGGACACGCCCTGGACGTTCCCGGTGATGCTCAGCGCGGAGCGGATCGCGGCCCTGGACCGGATCTGTCTGGCCTACCGCCAGCGCAGGCAGGGCAACATCCTGTCCACCACCAGCCGCAAGCACTTCGACATCCACGACCAGTACGAGCGGGTCTTCGCGTTCGTCGGCTCCCGGCCGGAACTCGCGCACTGGCGCCCGTATCTGCACCGCAAGATGGGCGAGCACTGCCTCGACATCCTCTCCAAGGAGGACCGGCTGCCCGAGGGGGACAAGGCCGAGTTCTTCCGGCTGACGGCCGCGCTGTTCCGCAGGCACAAGAGTGGTCCCGTCCCGGCCGAACTGCGGCTCCTGGAGGGCGGTTTCACGCGCTACCGGGTACGGCGGCAGGCGGACCGCGCGGGCCGGGAACTGGGCCGGCGCGGACAGCAGGCCCGCCGGGCCGTCGCCGCGCGGGTCAAGCACGGCTGGTCCGCGGTGCACGGACACCGGCCGCTGGACCCGCATCTGGCGGTGTACTCGGCGTTCTCGCACCGGGGGGTGCTCGGCGATCCGGCCGCGGTGTACACCGCGGCGCGCGAACTCGCCCCGCACGTACGCGGGGTGTGGGTGGTGCGCGACGAGGAGCAGGCGGCGCTGCTGCCGCCGGACACCGAGCACGTCCTGCTCGACTCGCTCGCCTATCGCCGGATCACCGCGCGGGCCACGTACTTCGTGAACAACGTCAACTGGCCCGGCTCACTGGTCAAGCGGCCCGGCACCGTCCACGTCCACACCCACCAGGGCACCCCGCTCAAGTACATGGCCGCGGACCTGCTGCACAAGCCGGGCGCGCGGCACGGCGTCGACGTGCCGCAGATGCTGCGCCGCGCCGACCGCTGGGACTACAGCCTGGTCGCCAACCGGCACTCGGAGCTGGTCTGGGGCCGCGCCTACCCCTGTCACTTCACCTCGCTGCGCAGCGGCAGCCCCCGCAACGACGTCCTGGTGCGGGCCCGGCCCGGGGACGGGGAGGCGGCCCGCGCGCGCCTCGGGGTCCCGGCCGGGAACCGGGTGGTGCTGTACGCGCCGACGCGCCGCGATTACGTCCGCGGCGGGCATGCCGAGCGCCTCGACCTGGCCGCGTTCGCGGACGGCCTCGGCGCGGACCACACCCTGGTCGTACGGCTGCATCCCTCGCTCGCGGACGGTCCGGCGCGCGGGATGGGGCTGGCCGAGCTGCACCGGCGCGGTGTCGTGGTCGACGCGACCGACGAGCCCTGCGTCGAGGACGTGATGCTGGCCTCCGACGCCCTGGTGACCGACTACTCGGCCCTCATGTTCGACTACGCCAACCTCGACCGGCCGATCGTGCTCCTCGCCGACGACTGGGGCGCGTACGCGGCGAGCCGGGGCGCCTACTTCGACATCACGGCCGACGCGCCGGGGCATGTCGCCCTTTCACAGCGGGAGTTGGCGGAGCTGTTCGCGTCGGAGGCCTGGCGGGACGGGGAGTCGGATCGGCTGCGGGCCGGATTCCGGTCACGGTTCTGCGAGTTCGACGACGGCAGGGCCGCGGAGCGGGTGGTGCGCACGCTGATGCTCGGCGAGCGGCCCGTACCGCCGTCGACGACCGCCGCCCTGCCCGCCCAGGCGGGCCACGACGTCCTCGCGTCGTCATGAGCACCGCCTCGGACGGCCCCGCGACCGGCCCCGCGACAGGCGTGACGGGCGGCGTCTCGGGCGGCTCCGGTGGTGCGCCCGGAGCCGCGCGGTCCCGCCGGTTCCGGACGCGGGTCCCGCGTTCGGCCCGTGCCCGGGTGATCCTGATCGCCGTCGTCTTCGCCGTCCTCCAGCTCGCCAACGTCACCGACCGGGACACCCCCGACACCAAGAACTACCTGACGTACGCGCTGGATCTGAGCGGCTACGGCAAGCAGGAGGCCGCCGCGCTGACGATCGACTACGTGTGCGCGGGCAAGGCGTCCGTGGCCCGGCGCAACCAGGCCGTCGACGTGGTGCGCTTCCATCGCGCGAGCCCGACCCGGCGGGTCGTCGCCGAGTGCCGGCGCGAGCAGTGGCGGGGCCTGTCCGCGCGGCTGGCGGCCGGGCGGACGACGGGACACACCGTGCCGTTCATGCCGCCCCGCTTCATGCGGATCTTCGAGGCGCGGCCGGGGTATCCGGTGCTGCTGGTTCCCTTCGTCACGCTGCTGGGGGTGACCTGGGGCCTGTGGGCCTCGGCCGTCGTCGTGACGGTGGCCGGGGGCGTCCTCCTCTTCCTCCTCCTGCGCACCCTGGGCACCTCCACCGGCGCGGCCCTGACCGGGCAGGCCCTGTACTACGTCCTGCCGTGCGGTACGACGGCGATGCGCCCGATGACCGAGGGCCTGATGATGGCCGTGACCCTCGCGGCCCTGTGGGGCTGCGCGCTGGTCCTGGAGGGCCGCGCGCGGGCCGGGACCTGGCTGGTCGGCGGCTGCCTGGCGGTCCTGTTCACGGTGAAGCACTCGCAGGCGCTGTTCCTCGGGCTGTGCCTCGGCGCCTCCTGCGCGGTGCTCCTGGCGCGGCGGCGCCGGTGGGACGGGCCGCTGCGGACACTGGGCGTGGTGGCGGGCTGCGGCGTGCTGGCCACCGTGCTGCTCGCGAAGGTCCTGCACTACCCGTCCCAGTCGGAGAGCGTGCAGGATCTGCTCACGGGGCATTACGCGCGTCCCGACCGCGTCCATCCGTGGCCGGAGTTCCTCCATCTGGAGGCGGCCTTCTGGATCGAGTGGACGCGCCGCCAGTTGTGGGAGCCGCTGTTCCTCGCGGCCGTAGTGGCGGCCGGGTGGGGGGCGCTGCGCAGGCATCGGGCGTTCGCCGTGTTCCTGCTGGCGGCGGCGGGCACCGGGGTGCTCAACCAGGCCGCGCACCCCGACATCAACGTCTGGGGCGACCGGCTGATCGTGCTGCTGTGGCTGCTGCCGGCGGTGGGCCTGCCCCTGCTGCTCGACACGGTCGCCCGCCCGGGCACGCGGCTGCCCGGCGGGCTGGTTCCGGGGCCCAAAAGGAGGGAGTCCGAGGTCGCTCGATGAGGTGATCAAGGGCTAGGCCGCCGATCGCGGCGGGCATATAGGGCAGATGCCGGAAACCGCCGCTCCCTGTTCCCCCGCCGCCCGATGAGCGCCGACGTCGTCACCCGGCGGGAGGCCGTCCGCGGCGCGACGGCGCTGCGCGGCCGGGGCCGCCTGCGTCCGACGCCGTACCAGGTCTGGGGCGGCCTGTTCTGGCTGGTGCTGACGCTCGCGTACTGGCGGATCCCGCTGTGCTGCGACGCGGGCCAGCACGCGGCGGTCGTCGAACGTCTGCGGGCGGACCTGCTGCACCCGCGCCATCCGATGGCGGACCTGCCGGGCGCGGGCAGTCCGTACTACTCGCCGTACGCGGTGGCCCAGGGCGCCTTCGCCCGGCTGACCGGACTCGGCGGCTGGGCGGTGGTGCGGCTGTCGGGGCCCGTCAACCTGCTGGTGCTCCTGACCGGCATCGGCCGCTTCACCCGGGTGCTGACACCCCGTCGCGCGGCGCCGGTCCTGTGTCTGTTCGCGATGGTGCTGCTGTGGGGCACGGAGCGGGCCTGGTGGAGCGGCTACCTCGGGCTGATGTCGATGACCGGCAACCTGGGCTATCCCTCGACGTTCGCCATCGGACTGGCCTTCTGGGCCTGGGCGTTCACCGGCCGGCGCGCGGCGGGCACGGGCGGCCTCGTCCGGTTCGTCGGACCGGGCGGCCTGGGGAGCCGGTGGGGGTACGCGGCGCTCGGCGCCCTGTACGGACTGATCCTGCTCGTGCATCCGATCACGTCGATCGCGGCGGTGCTGGGCGGGGTGGCGTTCGTTGCGGCCCGGCAGCGCGGCCGGCGTCCGGCGGTGGTGTGCCGGTGGCTGCTCACGGGCGCGGTGGCGCTCCTCGTCGCGTACGCGTGGCCGTACTTCGACGTCTTCGCGCTGACCGGGGACCGCAGCGTGGACGCCATGCACGAGCAGTTGTACGACCGGATGCCCGGACACTTCTGGCTGGCGCTGACCGGGGTGCCCGCGCTGTGGCTGCGCGCCCGGCGCGCCCGGCGGAGCGAGGGGCACGGGTGGCGCGATCCGCTGGTGCTGATGTTCGCGCTGGAGTGCGCGGTGGTGGCGTACGGCTGGGCGAGCGGGCACTACACGTACGGCAGGATCCTCGGGCTCACGCTGGTGCCGCTGCAGTTCGCGCTCGGGGTGGAGCTGGCGGAGCCGCGGCCGTGGGGACCGTGGCGGCGGCTGCTGGGCGGGATCGCGGCCGCGGGCGCGCTGACCGGGTTCCTGACCGTGCAGGCCGGAGCGGTGGTGCCGCGATGGCTCGACCCCGTCGGCTTCGCCCAGCCGCCGCACTGGCCGACGTACGACTGGGCGGCCCGGTACATCCGGCCCGGCGAGGCGGTCATCGCGGACGGGTACTACTCGGTCCATCTACTCGCGGGCTACGGCCCGGATCTCGCGGCGCCCGCCTGGCCCGACCCGGCCCTCGCCGAGAGCGAGCGGCTGCGCCGGCTCGCGGCGGTGCGCGCCTATCTCGACCCGTCGTCGACCAGGGCCGAACGCATGGCCGTCGCCGACCGGTACCACGCCCGCTGGCTGCTGCTGACGCGCTGGCGGCCGGTGCCCGAGGAGGCGACGGTGGTGGCGTGGAGCCGGGAGACCGGGGAGGTGCTGGCCCGGATCGGACCGGGGCCCGGCACCCGCACCGGTGCGGCGGCCGGCGCAGGAGCCGGCGCGAAGGGCGATGCGGGTGCCGGTGCCGGGTCGCGTCCGTGACGTCGCGTCGTCCGCCCACAGGGCGGGCGAGGACGTCGCGGACACGACGTGAGGCCGGTGCGGCGGTCCGTGCCGCTCGATGACGGACCCTCCGGCACCGGCCCGCTCGGTGCCGGTTACTCGATGACGAGCTCGACCGGGATGTTGCCGCGGGTGGCGTTGGAGTAGGGGCAGACCTGGTGGGCCTGCTCGACCAGCTTGCGGCCGGTCTCCTCGTCCACGGTGTCGGGCAGCTCGACGCGGAGCGTGACGGCCAGGCCGAAGCCCTCGCCCTGCTTGCCGATGCCCACCTCGCCGGTCACGGCGGCCTGCGTGACGTCGACCTTCGCGGCGCGGCCGACCAGGCCGAGGGCGCTCGCGAAGCAGGCCGCGTACCCGGCGGCGAAGAGCTGCTCGGGGTTGGTGCCCTTGCCGCTGCCGCCCATCTCCACCGGAATGCCGAGCTCGAGGTCGAGCGTGCCGTCGGAGCTGACGGCACGGCCCTCGCGGCCGTGGGTGGCGGTGGCGACGGCGGTGTAGAGCGCGTCCATGGGGACCATCCCTCTCAGGTCGGAATCGTGGCGGGGGCCGCCGGTCCGGCAACCCCACGACCAGAATTAGAGCACGCAATTCAGTTGTGCACAACTTAATTGCTCGCTAGAGCTATCCTGAGGGCATGACCGCAACACCCGCCCCGAGCACCGGGTCCCCCGTGACAGGGGACTTCCTCCGCCTCGACGAGCAGATCTGCTTCTCGCTGAACGCCGCCTCGCGCGCCTTCGGCGGCGTCTACCGCGTCCTCCTGAAGGACCTCGGGCTCACCTACCCGCAGTACCTGGTCATGCTGGTGCTGTGGGAGCACGGCGAGCTGCCCGTGAAGAAGGTCGGCGAGCATCTGCGGCTCGACTCGGGGACCCTGTCGCCGCTGCTGAAGCGGCTGGAGGCGGCGGGTCTCGTACGGCGCGAGCGCAGCGCGCGCGACGAGCGGTCCGTGCGGGTGGCGCTCACCGAGGAGGGGTCCGCGCTGCGGGAGCGCGCGCTGGACGTGCCGCGCCGGATCGCGGCCGCTACCGGGGCGGACCTGGAGGAGATCCGAGAGCTCCGGGCCCGGCTGGACCGGCTGACGGTGGCACTGGACGAGGCAGCCCTGTCCGAGGCTCCGGGATGTACGTAGGCCGGCGCACGTAGAGGCGCAGCGTCACGCCTCGGCCCACGACCCGCTCCACGGACTCGAACCGCTCGTCGAGCACGGCGAGCTTGAGGCGCTCGGTCGCCTCCGCCGGGGACCAGGCCCGGCGCGTCGCGAAGGGCGCGGCGACCAGCCACACCCGGTCGAGCCGGTCGAGCCTGCGGCGCAGTTCGGCGGGGTCCGCCTCACGGCCGTACAGGGTTCCGGACGCGGGCGCGGGGACGCTCAGCGCGATGTCGCGGATCCCTCGGAAGCCCTTCGGGTACGCCAGGGCCGCGCGCCGTGCGAGGGACGGCAGGAACAGCACCGGGTCGCCGGGGCGCAGTGCGCGGTGGGCGACGGCGGAGACGGCGGCCAGGTCGTCGGGACGGCGGTCGGGGCTGCGGTCCGCGCGCAGCAGCGGGAGCTGGACGGCGAGGGCGAGGGCCACGGCGAGGACGCCGGTGGTGACGGCGTGGGGCAGCAGTCGCGGGAGTCTCGCCGTGAGGTGGTCGGCTCCGGCGGCCGCGAGCAGCGGGGCTCCGGCGAGGGCGTACAGGACGTAGCGCTCGTCGTAGAGCGGCCACCAGTGGGACACGGTCAGCAGCACCGCCGGGGGCACGGCCACCAGGGGCAGGGCGACGGCCGTGAGCGAGAGAGTGCCGCGCGGGGTCCGCTCGGGCCGGAACGCGAGGGCGGCGAGGACGAGGTACGGCACGATCACGAGCCGGGCCGGGCCGGTGAACAGCCCGAGCAGCCGCCTCGCGCTGGCGAGGCCGGTGCGCGGCAGCCAGGCGACCTGCGCGGACTGGCCGTGGGAGACCAGGAGGAGGGGCGCCAGCACCGAGGCCGTGGCCACGGCGGCGAGGGTCCAGGCCCGCCACACCCGCGCCGGTACGCGGGCGAGCGCCAGCGTCGTGGCGTGGGCGAGGAGCAGGAGCAGGGCCATTTCGTGCAGCAGGCAGGTGGCGGCGGCCGTCGCCCCGTAGGCGAACCAGGGGCCGGACCGGGTGGAGCGGGCGGCCCTGACCAGCAGCAGGGTCGCTCCGGCCGCCCCGGCCGCGACGAGCGCGTAGGAGCGGCCCTCCTGGGCGAAGTGGCCGGTCATGGGCGTGACGGCGTACAGCAGGCCCGCCCACAGGCCGACGCGCGGGCGGCCCAGCCGGACGCCGAGCGCGGCCACGAGCCCGGCGGTCGCGGCGGCGCCGCAGACGGAGGGCAGGCGCAGGGCGACCTCGCCGGGGTACGGGGCGAGGACGGGGTGCATGAGGAGGTAGTACAGGCCGTGCACGGCGTCCACGGAGTGCAGCAGGTGCCAGATCTGGGGCAGCGAGCGCTGGGCAACCTGGAAAGTGACCGCCTCGTCGCGCCACATGCCGCCGCGGTCGAGCCCCCACAGGCCGATCGCGAGCATGGCCAGGACAGGCACGAGGACGGACAGGACGGCGGCCGCCACGCGCCGGCGCCGGTCGGCCCGTGGCCGGGCCCGGCCACGGGGGGTCTGGCCACGGAGGGTCTGGCCACCGGGGACCCGGCCACGGGGGGCCTCGGTACGTCGGACATCCGGGGGCCGGGCCGTCGGGCACCTGGCCGCCGGATGCCTCGCCGTCGACAGCCTCATCCACGCATACACCATGGGGGCGATTTTTTGCTATTAACAACCTTTAGCCGGTATTGACAGCGTATTGAACAGCATGACCCATCCATGCGGCTTACGATCCGGGCTTGATGAGCCCCTTCCGGAACCACCGCACGCCAGGACGTGTCCGCGCCCTCGCCGCCGCCTGGCTCGCCACCCGCGCCCTGATGCTGTGGCTCCTCGCCCACGACCGGCTCGCCCCGCTCGGCGGGGGCGGGGTGTCGCGCGAGGTGGGCCATCTGTACTTCCACTGGTACGGCGTGCTGTCCCAGGGCGCGTTCCCGGCCGGCGACCGGCTGTGGCAGTACCCGCCGGGCGCTGGCCCGGTGCTGCTCGCGCCCGGGCTGCTGCCGGGACTGACGTACTTCACCGCGTTCGTGGCCTGCGCGCTCGCCGCCGACGCGGTGATCGCCGCCGCCCTCACCCGCGCCGGGCTGCGGCCCGGGCGCAGTCCGCGCGGCGCCTGGCTGTGGGTGCTCGGCCTGCCCCTGCTGCTGCACATCCCGCTCGCCCGGTACGACGTGCAGGTCACCGCCTTCGCCGTCGTCTCCCTGCTGGCGCTCTCGCGCCGCCCCCGCGTGTGCGGCGCGTTCGCCGCGATGGGGGCCCTGGTGAAGGTCTGGCCCGCGCTGGCGCTGATCGGGACCCCCCGGGGCCGGAGCACCCGCGAGGTGTGGGCCTCGGCGGCGGTCACCGCGGCCGCGCTGCTCGCCGTCCTCGTGGGCCTCTTCAGCGGCCCGTTCGACTTCCTGCGCCAGCAGAGCGGCCGGGGTGTCCAGATCGAGTCCCTCGGCGGCACGGTCCTGGGCTTCGCGCGCCACGCCGGCTGGCCGGGCACGGCCCGCTACCAGTACGGCGCGATGGAGTTCGTCGGCCCGTACACCGGCGCGGTCGCGGCCTGCTCGCTCGCCCTGACCGTCGCCGCGTTCGGGCTCGTGCTGCTGTGGCGGGTCCGCGCACGGCGCTGGACGACGGCCACCCCGTACGACGCGGCGCTCACGGCCGTCCTGCTGTTCACCGTGACCAGCCGGGTGATCAGCCCCCAGTACATGGTGTGGCTGCTGGGCCTCGCCGCCGTCTGCCTGACCTCGCGGCACACCACGCAGCGCCCGGTCGCCGCGCTGATCCTGGCGGCGACGGCGGTCAGTTCGGTGGTGTATCCGGGGCTGTACGGCGAGGTGGTGCACAGCACCTGGACGGGCTGTCTGCTGATGCTCGTACGCAACGGCCTGCTGGCGACGGCGGCGGGAGTGTCCTTCGTACGGCTGTGGCGGTCGGGCCTGCCCGGGGCCGCCCCGCGCCGCGGCGTGCCGGCCGGGCGGGAGCGCGGCACTCACCGGGTTCCCACCGGACTCCGAACGCGACAGTGACCGCCTCTTGACGGAGAATTACCCGCAATCCCTACGATTCCGGCCCGTGGATCACATGAACCCTCATCAGGCGAAGGTCAGCGTCGTCGTCATCGGGTACGACGACGCCGCCCATGTGGCGGACGCCGTGCGCTCGGCGCTCGCGCAGGGTCCCGCCGTGCGCGAGGTGATCGCCGTGGACGACCGCTCGACGGACGGCAGCGCCGCCCTCCTCGACACCCTCGCCGAAGGGGAGCCACGCCTGAGGGTGATCCACCGGCCGGTCAACAGCGGCGGCTGCGGTAGCCCGCGCAACGACGGGATCGACGCGGCCGGCGCCCCGTACCTGATGTTCCTGGACAGCGACGACGTCCTGCCGGCCGGCGCGGTGGACGCGCTGCTCGGGGCCGCGGAGGAACACCACGCCGAGGTCGCCGCCGGGCTCTGCGTGCGCCGGGAACTGCCCTCGGGCCGCGAGGTCCCCTGGGAACGCGCCCTCTACGCGCGGCGCGCCCTGATATCCCGCCCCTCGCTCCGCCTCCGCCTCGCCCACGACACCCTCTGCGTCAACAAGCTGTACCGCACCGGCTTCCTGCGCGAGCACGGCATCCGCTTCCCCGAAGGCCGCCACCCCTACGAGGACTTCGTGTTCACCGCGCGGGTGCTGGCCGCCGCGCCGCGCATCGCGCTCATCCCCGACACGGTCTACATCTGGCACGTACGACGCACCGCCGACCGCCTGTCCATCTCGCTCGACCGCGCCGGCATCGACAACTGGCGGGCCCGCACCGAGGCGAACCGGGAGGCGTACGAGATCCTCCTGGGCGCCGGGGAGAAGCGGCTCGCGCGGGCCGTGCGCGCCAAGTTCCTCGACCACGAACTGCGCATGTACACGCGCGAACTGGAACTGCGCGCCCCCGGCTACCGCACCGCCTGGTGGGACCACACACGGGCGTACCTGTCGACGTTCGACACCGACGACTTCGGCGTCAACCCCGCCGCCCCCGGCCGCCTCGTCGCCCGCGTGATCCTCGCCTGCCCCGCCCCGCGCGACCTGCCCCGCCTGAGGGAACTCGCGGCCCGCCCGGCCCGGCTGCTCCCGCCCTACACCCGCGACGGCGACGGCATGCCCGTGTGGTCCGCGGATCTCCCCGAGGTGACCCTGGAGCACTTCCTGGGCCGGCCCGCCCATCTCCTGCCCGCAGCCGTCGACGCGGAACTGCGCCCCCGGGCGCGGGGCACCCGGCTGCGGCTGCGCCTGCACGAGCTGTACGGGCGGATGGCCGAGGCGGGTCCCGCCTCGGTGGACGTGGCGTTCGTCCACCGGGAGGAGGGGCGGGTGGGCCTGAGCGGACGGGCGGCCCTGGTGGCCGACCGTCACGGCGACTCCTGGTGCGCGGAGACCCCGGTGGAGCTGTCGGCGCTGGGCGCGGGCGTCTGGGATCTGCGCCTGGCCGTGCGCTTTCACGACGGTACGAGCCGGGAGGTGTCGGCGCACGCGCTCGGCGGCCCGGGTCTGCTGCGCCGACGCGCGGTCGCCGACGCTCACCACGGTGTTCTCCTCGTACAGCCCTACCGGACGCACGCGGGGGCACTGGGGCTGCGGACGGCGTCCGGCCTGCGGGGCATGACCGGAGTGGTGTCCCGCAGACTCCGCCGCCTGCTTCACTGATACGCGGACGCGGAGACGCGAGGCGCGGACGCGGACACCGTCACGCGCGCCCGCCCTCCCCGGCCGCAGGCACGACGTCCGGCACCACGGACTCACTCACGAGGGGAACGGCCGCACATGACCTGGCTGATCACCGGCGGCGCCGGCTACATCGGAGCGCACGTCGTCCGCGCGCTGCGCGAGGCGGGCGAACAGGCCGTGGTCTACGACGACCTGTCCACGGGGTTCGCGGAGCGGGTGCCGTCGGACGTTCCGCTGGTCGTCGGCTCGACCCTGGACGGCGACCTGCTGGCCCGGACGCTCACCGGGCACTCCGTCACCGGTGTCGTCCACCTGGCGGCGAAGAAGCAGGTCGGCGAGTCCGTGGACCTGCCCCTGCACTACTACCGGGAGAACGTCGAGGGCCTGCGTGTCCTGCTGGAGGCCGTGACCGCGGCCTCCGTGACGGCGTTCGTCTTCTCGTCCTCGGCCGCGGTGTACGGCATGCCGGACGTGGACCTGGTGACGGAGGAGACACCGTGCGCGCCGATGAGCCCGTACGGCGAGACGAAGCTGGCGGGCGAGTGGCTGGTGCGCGCGACCGGCCGCGCGACGGGTCTGTCCACGGCCTGTCTGCGCTACTTCAACGTGGCGGGCGCGGCGACCCCGGAGCTGGCCGACGTGGGCGTCTTCAACCTCGTCCCCATGGTCTTCGAGAAGCTGACGGACGACGCCGCGCCGCGCGTCTTCGGCGACGACTACCCGACGCCGGACGGCACCTGCGTGCGCGACTACATCCACGTGGTCGACCTGGCCGAGGCGCACGTGGCCGCGGCCCGCGCCCTGACGGCCTCCCCCGGGGCCTCCCTGACCCTCAACATCGGCCGCGGCGAGGGGGTTTCGGTGCGCGAGATGATCGACCGCATCAACGCGCTCACCGGGTACGACCGGCCCCCGGTCACCACCCCGCGCCGCCCCGGCGACCCGGCCCGCGTCGTCGCCTCCGCCGACCGCATCGCCGACGAACTGGGCTGGAAGGCCCGCTACGACGTGGAGGACATGATCACCTCGGCCTGGTCGGGCTGGCTCCGCCACCACCCGGACGCGAGCCGGAGCTAGGTCGTGTCCGCAAAGTCGCGTCGTCCGCCCGGAGGGCGGGCCCGGCGGCGTCATGGGGGTCCCCCCTGCTCGAGCGGAGCCGAGAGCTCG
>NZ_JBHYXD010000112.1:0-25707 GCF_042751995.1 Streptomyces sp. NPDC059371
CGCGGGGTGCGGGCGACGCGGCGCGGCCTGAGCGGGCCGATCCGCTAGATGCCGCTCTCGTCGACCTGCGGCAGGCCGTACCGCAGGGCGATGGGATTCCACAGGTCGACGAAGTCCCGCTTGGCCTCGGTCGCCTCGGCGTCGTGGGTCCTGGGCAGGTCCTCGGTGCTGCGCGTCTCGCTGTGCCCGCATGCCGTGACGCCGAACTCATCGAGCCAGTCGGCGGTTTCGGACACCCATGAGGCGTAGCCCCGGTCCGCCTCCGCCGATGCCGTCCAGGCACGCGAGAGGTCGCCCAGAGCCTCGGCGAGATCGCCGTCCGCCCGCGGTGCGAGCAGGTCGACCCGCCGGGCGAGGTCGTCGCGTTTCACCGCCACGTCCAGCAGGTCGTCACGCGCGTCCTCGACGGGCTTCTTGCCGTGCGAGCAACTACCGCCCGCGGTGAGGGCCTTGGCCACCCGTGCGCGCTGCGGCGCGTTCTCCTCCAGCAGGGTCTGCACCTGAGTGGCTATGTCGTCCTGTGCCGACTCCGAGGCGGAGGGCGACACGTCGGAGCCGGACGGCCCGGTGGGCGCGACCGATGCCGATGCCGACGACGCAGAAGGCGCGCCGGGTCCCGGCGGCACGGCGTCGCCGGTGGCGCGAGCCGCGTGCGACGAGGGCTCCGACCGGTCGGAGCCCAGCCATATCGCGGCCGCCGTGGCGCCGCCGGCGAGCACCGCGCTCGCCACGAGGGTCGCCGTGATGACACCCCAGCCGATCCGCCGCCGTACCGGCCGGGGCCGCTCCGGGGCGTGATGGAGCTGATGCGGGGTCCCGGGGTGCGCCATGCTGCCGGTCGGCAGACCGGCGAAGACGGCGGCGTGGGTTTCCGCTCCGGCGGGCGTGGCCTGGGGCCGCGCGCCGGGGTGTGCCGTGGCGGGCGTCCGGGGGAGTCCCGCGCCGGGGGTGAGCACCCGGGGAGTCGCCGGAGGCGCGTCGACCGGGACGTCGACGGCGGTGGGCGTCGGCTCGGCCGGCTCGGCGGCAGGTTCGTCCCCCGGTTCGGCGGCAGGTTCGTCCTCCGGCCCGGTCGGCTCGTCGGTGGGTTCCGCCGGTTCGGCCCCGGGTTCGGCCGGGTCCAGCGCCCTGTCCGCCGCCTCGGTGGTCGGCTCGGTGGCTTCGGTCGGGTCGATGGTCGGCTCCGGTCGGGCGGGGGCGGCCTCGTCCGCGGTCGCCTCCGCGGACCGGTCGTCGGCGGCTTCGAGGGGATCGGGTTCGGGTTCCGGTTCCGTGTCTGCCGGGGTTTCGACGTCGCCCGAGTCTGTGGAAGGCGAGGGCTCATCGGCGCTCTGCGGCACCACGACGGCGGGCGGGACGTCCGGCGCCTGCGGCGACACCGGCGCGGCGACGGGCGGAGCCGGGGCGGCGGGAACGGGGACGGGGGAGGAGGCGGAAGCGAGGAGGGGGACGGGGACAGGGACGGGGACGGGGACAGGGACGGTGGTCATGGCGGGCGCCGTGTGCCGGGCCCGACCGGGCAGGCGTCCGACGAAGGCGGCGACTCCGGGCAGGTCCTCGATACGGGTGATGCCGAGCCGGCGAGCCGCCGCCGGTACGCCGAACGCGCCGAGGGCTGCCCACACCGTCGCCGCGAACAGCACGCCGGGGACGGCCGGCCCGAGCGTGAGGGCACTGCCGTCCGTCGGGGAAATGTCGAGAGACCTGCTGAGAGCCATGGCCAGGTACGACGAGTCGTCGATGTCCGAGGACAGTTCGAGCCCGACTCCCGCCATGACGGCCAGCAGCAGGAACCCCGAGACGAAGCACACCACGGCGCGTACGGCGGCGGCCGGGCGCGCCGACTCGCGCAGGACCCCCGCGCCCAGCAGCACCGCGGCCACCACGCCGAGCAGCACGGACGCCCAGACCCATCCGCTGAGGTCGTGGAGCTCGAACAGGGAGACGGCGGACGACGCGTCCGAGCCGTCGCCGTCCTCGTTCCAGGACGAGGAGCCGCTGAAGGTGAGGGTGTCGGTGAACTCGACAGACGCTCCGCAGGCCAGGCTCAGGAGGGTCGCGGCAATGTTGGGGGCGAGCAGCAGCGCCGGTATCAGCGCGGAGAGCCCTGCCTGGGACACCACGAAGACCACGGCGCCGAGGCCGACCAGCGACAGGGGCACGGCCAGCGCCACGCCCGCCCGGCGGGCCGCGCGGAGCCAGTCGCCCAGCCCCGGCTGACGGGCGGCCCAGGCTGACATCGATGTCCGGTTCAGCGTGGGGAAGAGCACCACGGACGCCAGCAGCAGGGTCCACCAGGCCGCGAGCAACGGGGAGCAGGTCACGGACACCGTGACGTCCGACAGGCCCAGGAGACGGGCCACGTAGACGGCCGAGGTGTCGGAGGCATCCGACGACGCGAGCGCGACGGAGGTACCGGCCGTACAGGCCAGCACTACGGACCCGAGCACGGCCGACAGCACGCTGCGCACGCCCAGGAACACGGTCTCCGCGGTGTCGAGTTGCCGGCCGTCGGCGACCGCGCCGCGGAGGTGCAGGCGGGCACCGAACCACAGCGCGGCCGCCCACAGCAGTGTCAGTCCGAGGGGCATGAAGGAGAGGTCGAGCGACGCGAGCGAGGCCGAGTCCCGCTCCGCCAGCTCAATTCCCGGGTGGGCGCCGAGGGCGGACAGGACGACGGCGAGCGCTGTGAGGAACGCGCCGCCGAAGGGGGCGTCCTCGGCCGCGGCGGTCGCGGCCAGGACCAGGGACACGAGCAGCAGGAGAGCCGTCGGCAGGGCGGCGATGCGGGCGGGTGCGATCCAGTCGCCGGTCAGCAGGCGGGTCAGTGCCGTGGCCGCGGCGGACGGGGCCTGCGCGGTGCCCGGAGCGGCGGGCGGCGATGCGGGAGGCGGCGGCATCGCAGGGGACGGAGCGGGCGCCGGAGCGGTGGTGGGCCGGCCGCACGAAGCGCAGTAGCGGGCCTCGTCGGTCACGGCACCGCCGCAGTGCGGGCAGAAGGCAGGCATGCGTTCCCTATTCGAAAGCGGGTGAAGAAATGTGAAGGTGATGAATCGCCAGATGCGGGCTCCCTGTGGGGAGGCGAAGGCGAACGAGGGCCCGTCGGTGATGGGACGGGCCCTCGCCGGCATGTCCGGGGGGGTCTTCCGGCCGGGACCGGCACGGAGCTTCCCGCTACGGAGAGGGAGTGAGGGGACCTGGAACGGCCGCGGCCGGAGTTAACCGTGTCGCGCGGGAAAGGCAGGTCGTCAAAGGCTCTCTCTAGTCGTCCGCATGTGAAGATCGCGTGAGGAAGATGTGATCATGAATATCAGGCCGCGACGTCGTGATCAAGAGAATCGGGGCGACTGGTTGTAGGCCGCATGATTCGTCTGAGGCGCTGCCGCCGGGTACCGCCGGATCGACCGCTGGGACCGGGTTGCCTGGCCGCCCCGGGAGTACCGCGATGTCGTGCGGGCCGTTGCTGCCGGGGAGTCGGGCCTCCCGTCCGGCGTGCACCAGTCGCGTAGGCGGGGCGCAAGGGGCCGCGAGCCACTGATGCTGCCGAGTGCCGAGTGCCGAGTGCCGAGTGCCGAGTGCCGAGTGCCGAGTGCCGAGTGCCGGGCGCCGGGCGCCGGGCGCCGGGCGCCGGGCGCCGACTGCCGGGTGCCGGGCGCCCGGTCGCGGAGGCCGGGACGGCGAAGGCCCCGCCGCCGGTTGTCGCACCGGTGGCGGGGCCTTCGTCTCGCGTGGGTCAGGCCGTCTTGATCGTGACCTCGATGTCGCCCCGGGTCACCTTGGAGTAGGGGCAGATCTCGTGCGCCTTCTCCACCAGGGTCTTGGCGGTGGCCTCGTCGACCGAGGGGATACTGGCGGTGAGCTCGGCGACGATGCCGAATCCGGCGTCGTTGCGGCCGATGCCGACGCGGGCCGTCACGCTGGAACCGGTGATGTCGATCTTCTGCATCTGGGCGATGATCCCGATCGAGGCGTGGAAACACGCGCTGTAACAGGCGGCGAAGAGCTGCTCGGGGTTGGTGCCGGCGCCCGTGCCGCCCAGTTCCTTGGGCTGGCTGACGACAACGTCGAGCTTGCCGTCCTCAGTGGAGACACGGCCCTCTCGGCCACCCTCGGCGGTCGCGACTGCGGTGTAGAGAGCTTCACTGGTCTTGATGGGCATGTCTTGCGTACCTTCCGTCGGTTTTGTGAATGCCTGGATCGGATGGACGGCGACCCGAACGGGCGGCGCCAGGTGCTCGCCGCCCCTCGGGGGTCAGTGGGTGCTCGGCTTCGCCTCGGCCGTCTGGGCGGCCCCGGACGCGGCACCTTGGGCGGCCTGCGCCGGGGCCGCGGCGGGCGGAGCCTTGATGATGAGCCCGAGGCCCGCCAGGCCGGAGATGGCCGTGACGATGGAGCAGAACAGCAGGACGTGCCCGTAGTCGGCCGCGTCGGTGCTCGCCTTGCTGAGGAGCGTGGCCAGGGTCGCGATGCCGAAGGCGCCGCCGACCTGGCGGGCCGTCTGGTTGAGCCCGGTCGCCGCCGCGAAGCGCAGCGGGGAGACCGAGAGCGCGGCGGCGGTCGACGTGCCCGTGGTGATCGCGCCCATACCCGCGCCTGCCAGGATGCCGGTGGGCAGCCAGTAGCCGAGGAAGTTGGGCTCGTCGGGCAGGGTGAAGGCGAGGAAGAACCCGGTGCCCGCGAGGACGACCGCTCCGGCCACCACGACGGCCCGGGGGCCGTACTTCGTCTGGATCTTGCCCGAGTACAGGGCCACCAGTGTCGCCGCGAAGGCGCCCGGGGTCACCGCGAGGCCCGCCTTCAGTTCCGACCAGTGCCAGACCGAGGTGACGTACAGGACGCCGACCAGGAGCCAGGCGAACAGGCAGGCACCGTAGAAGAACACGGACAGGTTCGCCAGGGCGAAGGTCCGGCTGCGCCAGAGGCTGGTCTCCACGGCGGGGGCCTCGTGGGTCCGTGAGCGCAGCAGGGTGACCGTCATGGCGAGGACGCCGCCGGCCAGACAGCCCACCGTCGCCGGGTCGCCCCAACCCCAGTCCTCGCCCTTGGAGATGCCGAGGCTGAGCAGGCCGATGCCGAGCCCGAGCAGAACGGTCCCGATCAGGTCGGGCACCTTGCTGCCCTCCGGGCGCGCGGTCCGGGGAATGATGTGCGCGCGCAGCAGGAGCAGCAGGCCGAACGGCACGTTGATCAGGAACAGCGACCGCCAGCCGAGGGTGTCGACCAGGACGCCGCCGATCGAGGGGCCCACCGCGGCGGCGAACGCGGAGGCCGCGCTCCACTTGCCGATCGCGGCCCGGCGCTGCTCGGGCGGTGTGTCCATCAGGACGATGGCGAGAGACGCCGGGATCATCGCCGCGGCCCCGGCGCCCTGGAAGGCGCGCGCGGTCAGCAGGACGGGGAGATTCGGAGCCAGCGCGCACATGAGGGACATCGCGGTGAAGACGGCGATCCCCGCGGTGAACAGGGAACGCCGGCCGATCACATCCGCGAGCCGGCCGGCGGGCGCCAGCAGGGCGGCGAACACCGTCGCGTACACGGTGATCACCCAGGACAGGTCCGCGAGGGCGGAACCCTCGAAGTCCTTGTGCAGATCTGGGATGGCCAGATTGACGATCGTCACGTCGAGGACGGCCAGGAAGGTCGCACTCGACGCGAGGAGCAGCAGGGGCACGTACCCCCGCTTGGCCACCGCTTCAGCGGGCCCAGCGCTCATCGCTTAACACCTCCAACATACCGATGGTTGGAATGTATCCGTGTGAGTGCTCAGCCGTCAATCGCGTTGTCACCGAGCGCAGCCGACTCGTCGCGCAGGCCCCCGGACCGGCAGGCGGGGAAGAGGGTAAGTGCGCTGGTCGGAGGGGCAGTCGGGCGGTGTGCGCGTCCGAGGGGCGAAAGAACGCTCTGGGCCTCTCGGACGCGCGCACCGCCTCAGGCCGTCCCATCCACCCCCGCGGTGTCGCCGGTCATCGGCGTACTCCCGGTATCCGACGAGCCGTCGGCTCCCACCGTGATGGCCTCGTCCACCTCGGCGACACGGTCCGCCAGCTCGCGGTCCTCGCGCTCGCGCTGTTCGCGGCGCTCCCGGTCCAGCAGCTCGGCCTGCGCCTCGTCCGAGGCCATCAGGGCGAGCAGATCGCTCTTGGCCATGTCGAGGACGCCCATGTCCGCGTAGGCCTTCTTGACCGCCGGCCCCCACAGTCCGATGTCCTTCACGCAGGGGACGATCCGGGTGAACAGACGTGAGCGGAACGCCTGCATGCGGGGGCCCTTGTCCATGTACTCCATGCACTCGGCCATGTCGAAGCCCAGGTTCTCCCAGACCTCCTGCATCCGGAACCGGTCCCGCATGAGGTGACAGCCCTCGACGACGAACTCCTCCCGTTCCGCCCGCTCCTTGGAGGTCAGCTCGGCGTAGTAGTCCCGCAGGGCGAGCCGTCCGAAGGCGACATGGCGGGCCTCGTCCTGCATGACGTACGCGAGGATCTGTTTCGGCAGTGGCTTGTTCGTCTTGTCCCGGAGAATTCCGAAGGCGGCGAGCGCCAGGCCCTCGATCAGGACCTGCATTCCGAGATACGGCATGTCCCAGCGCGAATCCGAGAGGGCGTCGCCGAGCAGGCTCTTCAAGTGCGAGTTGATCGGGTATTCCATGCCTATCTTCTCCTTCAGGAAACGGGAGAAGATCTCGGCGTGCCGCGCCTCGTCCATCACCTGGGTCGAGGCATAGAACTTCGAATCGAGATCGGGGACCGATTCGACGATCCGCGCCGAGCAGATCATCGCCCCCTGTTCACCGTGCAGGAACTGGCTGAATTCCCAGGACGCCATGTGCCGGCGCATTTCCCGACGCTCGCGTTCGTTGAGTTTCGCGTACTGCCGGGAGCCGTACAGGGCGAGCGTGTTCTCCGGAGTGCCGAGCGCGTCGTACGGGTCGACCTCGGTCTCCCACGCGATACGCGCCGTGCTGTCCCACTGCTTATCCTTGCCCTTCTGGTACAGGCTCAGCAGCCGGTCGCGGCCGTCGTCGTAGTTCCAGGTGAAGTGGGTGTCGCCGGCCGTGGGCAGCACCCACCGGTCGTCGGCGGTGTGCTCGGCGCCGTGCATGGGGGTCTCCTCGGTATCCGGGGACCGCCGCGCCTTCCGGGCTCACGCCTGGTGCGGCGGTGCGAGAAACGGCAGGACGCCGGCCAGGAGGCCCACTGTGCAGCGGGACCGCTCCCCGGTGGCCATCTCGCCGTCGTACTCCAGGGACAGGGGCGCGCCGTCGGTGCGCTCCACGACGAAGTGCCGGCCCCGGGTGTAGATCACCCCGGGGCGTTCGACGTGCCGTCCCTCACGGGTCAGGTTCAGCAGTTCGATCAGGTCGCAGGTGCCGTCGAAGACACACAGGTCGAGCAGTCCGTCGTCGAGGACGGAGTGCGGCATCAGCCGGAACTGCCCGGCGCGGTACCGGCCGCCGCCGATGTTGGTGAGCTGGACCGTGCCCTCGTGCACCACCTCGCCGTCCACGCTGATCCGCGTGGGGTACGGCCTGTGGGCCGCCACGACCTCGGCCACGGCCTGCCGGTAGCGGTCGCGGCCGGCCAGGCCGGTGAGGCGGTTCGCGGTCGCGAGCACCTCCGCGACGACGCCGGTGCCCGTGCCGAGCAGGGCGTACGTGTCGCTCTCCTGTATGTGCGCCACGTCGATGTGCCGCACGCGGCGGGCCGGCCCGGACAGCGCCTCGGGCAGGGTCCGCTGCCAGGGCCGGTCGGACCAGAGCTCGCGGTAGAACGAGTTGGCGGTGCCGGCCGGCACACAGAACAGCGCGGGCAGGGCCGCCCCGGAGCGTTCCAGGGAGGCGCGGACGAGCCCGGAGGCCACCTCGCGGGTGGTGCCGTCGCCGCCGGCCACGATCACCAGGTCGGCCCCGTCGGCGACGGCCTTCACGGCGATCTCCTCCGCGTGACCGCGGTAGCGGGTCCCGATCGCGGTGAGGTCCCCGACCAGTTCCGCGCACCGCCGGGTCAGGGTGCCGGCGTCGACGAGGTCGGCGCGTCCCGCCCCGGCGACCGGGTTGGTGATCAGTACACCGGAGTCCGCCCACCGGCCTGGCTGCATTCCTGCTCTCCTCGGATCTCGACGGGCAGACGACCGACCTGACACGAAGTGGCGGAGAGAGCAGGATTCGAACCTGCGAGGGCGGTGAAGCCCGGATCCGGGATGCTTCCCGGATCCCCGTTGGGCCGCTACGGGAATCTCTCCTCGTGCACCGAAGCGCTTGCCTCGAAGGCTTGCGGTTCGGTGCACATCTCCAAGGTGGCAGGGCGTTCTGAGATCTCTCTGACACGGCCCTCTCAGTGGCTGTGCCGCGCCGCCAGACGCGCGCCGAGCTGCTCGAACACCGCTGACGCCAGGACCGCGTGACCGCGCATCGAGGCATGGAGCATGTCCGCGCTGAAGACGCTGCGGGAGCCGCTGGTGGGGTGGGCCCACATGTCGATGACCAGGGCGTCGTGCCGGTCGGCCACCTTGCGCACCTGGTCGTTGAAGATCTCGATGCGACCGCTCAGCCCTCCGCCGCCGAGCTGCTCGGGGAAGACCCTGGTGATGTCCTGGATGGTGAAGACGAAGACGTCGGCGCCGCCCTCGCGCAACGGCCGGACCATCGCGTCGAGTTCGGCCTCCACCGCCTCCGCCGAGAAGTCACGGGCGAGCATGTCGTTGCCGCCGCACACCACCGAGGCGAGGTCGGGACGGAAGTCCAGCGCCTTCTTGAGCTGCCCCGTACGCACCTCCGCCGCCTTGAGATGGCGTACACCCAGATTCAGGTACTCCAGGCCGGGATCGACCCGCCGCAGCGCCTCCAGGACCCGCTCCGCCCAGGGCAGGTCCGCGTAGCCGGGCGAGGACTCCCCGAGCCCTTCGGCGAGGCTGTCCCCGATGACCGCGAAACGGGTCCAGGGGGCGTCCTTCAGCAACCGGTCGGCGTCCTCGGGGGAGAGGACGTGCGGGTCGGCCGCCTCGGCGGTGGGTCCTTCGGTCGTGGTCATGCTGCATCTCCGTTCTCCTGCGCGGCGCGCTCGGCCGCGATCAGGCCCATGAAGTCGTCGTCCTTGCAGTAAGGCTCTGCGCCGCCGTAGCGCCGTACGAGCTCGGGGACCCGTACTTCCTCGCTGGGCCAGAAGCCCGCCTCGCGCACCGCCTCTGACGCGGTTTCCGGGGTCAGGCCGGTGACGTACGGCTCGCCCTGCGCGCCCACCTTGCGGGCCATCGACAGGGCGCCCTCGTAGCGGCTGGTGCCGTCGACGACGCTCTCGTCCATGTAGTCGAAGACGAGACCGCTGCCCGGCGCGCACAGGTCGGTGAGCTGGTGCAGGGTGCGCTCGAAGGCGTCGCGGCGCAGGAAGAACGTCACGCCCAGCCAGCCCACGACGCAGGGGCTGCCCGGCTGGAAGCCCGCGCCGGCGAGGGCCTCCGCGAGCGAGTCGCCCGCCTCGAAGTCGACGGGCACGTACGTGACCGACGGGGCGTCGACCGCCGCCTCCACCAGCGTCTCCAGCTTGGCGCGCTGCGTGGCCGGGTGGTCCACCTCGAAGTAGCGCAGCCCGTCGTAGCCGGGCATCCGCAGCGCGGTGGTGTCGTAGCCCGCGCCGAGCAGCACCACCTGGCGGATGCCGGTGGCGACCGCGCGTATGAGCTGGTCCTCGAAGAACCGCTGGCGCAGCAGGATCTCGGCGATGAAACCGCCGTGCGCGGAGTCCAGCGCGGTCAGCCGGGCGAGCGCCTCCTCGGACGTCCGGGGCAGCGGGGGCTCGGTGACGAACAGCGAGGCGAAGCGGTCGTCGAGCAGTCGGCGCGCGGGTTCGACGACCGCGTCGGCGGCGCGGGCGCGCGCCGTGAGATAGGCGGTGTCGCTGGGCAGACCCGATTGCATCCGGGTGGGCTGGTGCGGTGTCAGCATGGTGAATCCTTTCCGGGAATTCGGCTCGCGGCGGGCGCGGCAAGAGGCCGGCGAGCCCGGACGGTTCGCGTGCCGACTGTCTTACGCGCCCACTCCGGCGCGGCCCTGAGTAAGAGCGCGTTCCGTTTTCCGGGCCCGGGTATTCCCGTCGTTTGCGAGGGTTCTCGGCCCTCGCGGCGTAACCAGAAAGAAGCAGGGCGGAACATGAAGACCGCCAAAGGTGCCGATTCGTGAAACGGCCGCCGTGAAGGAGACCGATGACCCTCACCGAAGAACTCGCGGAATGGGCCCACGCTCTGCGGTTCGAGGACATACCGCCGGATGTCGTGGACATAGCGAAGCTGCAGATAATGTCCCAGTGCGCGGCCATGCGCATCGGCGCGACGCATCCGCTGGGCCGGAAACTGGCCGAGGCGTTCGGCCCGCCCCTGCAGCCCGACCCCCGGCGGGCGGCCTTCGTGCTCGCCGGTCTCGGATCGTGGCTGCACTTCGACGACACCGCGTTCGCCGGGCATCTGTCCAACTCGACCGTGGCCGTGCCCATGGCGTACGCGCAGAGCCAGGAACTGGACGGGCGCGCGCTGCTGACCTCGGTGATCGTGGCCAACGAGTGCGCCGCGCGCGTCACCGCCTCGGCCACGCTGGGTCCCTTCCGCGGCCAGAGCGCCACGTTCACCCATGTCGTCGGGGCCGTCGCGGGGCGGCTGCGCGGTGAGAACGCCTCCGCGCGGCACTGGGCCGACGCGCTCGGCCTCGGCCTCGGACTGCCGCCGCGCACCGTGCCGATCGGGTTCCTCGGCGGCGACGCCAAGGTCTTCAGCGCCTCGACGCCCGTCTCCGTCGGACTGGACGCGTGCGACGCCGCGGCTGCGGGATTCGAGGGCAGCAGGGAGATCCTGGAGCACCCGGAGGGATTCCTGTCCCGCTTCGCGTCCGTACCGCTGCCCGGAGCGGTCACCGCCGGGCTCGGGCGCCGCTGGCACACCCACACGACGTCGTTCAAGGTGCACCCCGGCGGTCCCGGCATGGACGCGGCGGTCGACTGCGGACTCGAACTCCACCGGGAGCTGGGGCCCGTACGGGCGCGGGACGTCACCGGGATCACCGTGGACACCTCGCTGTACACGGTGCTGGTGGACGCCCAGGCGGGGGCGCATCTGCGGGGCGCCGACTCGCCGGTGAGCGCCCTCGTGTTCGCCCTGCCCTACCTGCTGGCCACCGTCCTGCTCACCGGTGACCTGACGACGGAGGACTTCGCCGCGCCCGGGGTCGCGGACGAGGAGCGGTGGCGCCTCGCCGAGCTGGTGAGCACGCGCCTCGACGACGCGATGACCTACGACCTGTTCCACAGCGAGGTTCCCTTCGGGGAGGCGCTTCGGCAGGCCGGTCCCCGGGCCGCCGAGTGGCTGCGGCCCTTCGGCGCGCGACTGAAGGGCGACGGGCAGTGGCTCGTGGACCTGGTGGGCGAACTGGAGCCGCCGAGCGAGGACTTCCGGTCCGCGCGGAAGGTGACGGGGGCCAGGGTGACCGTCGGCTTCCGTGACGGCCGCTCGGTGAGCCGGCAGGTCGACATCCCCGTGGGAGCGGTGGGCGGACCGCCGGCCGCCGCCCTGGTGCGCGACAAGTTCCTCGGCACCGGAGGGAGCGCGGACACGGCGGACGCGCTGGCCGCCCTGGAGTCGGCCTCCGCCCAGGAGGTCACGAAGCTGCTGAACGCCGCGCTGGAGCGTTCGGCCACATGAGCCGCCCGCCGACCGGGGCACCGCGTGCCCCGGTCCCGCGTGCCCCGGTCCCGTGTGCCTCGCGGGTGCCGGAGGCCGGATGCGAGGCAGGGCCGCCCCTGGGCGGCCGTCTGTCGGTGCGTGGCCATCGTTCCGCCCTCCCGCCTGTCGTGGTCGCGTGCGCCCCGGCCCGGCACGCCGGTCGCCCGCGTGGTGCCGGCGTGCCCGGCGCCGCCCGGCGGGATCCGTGCCCCGTCCGGTCGTCCCCTCAGCCCGCCAGCGCCTCCTCGTACCAGCGGCGCAGTCGGGCCCGTGCCTTGGTGAAGGCGCTCTCGGCCGCCTTGAGCGAGATGCCGCGCCGGCTCGCGAACTCGCGGGTGCTGATCCCGTTCAGGCGGGCCACGATCACCTGGTGCTCCCGCCCGGCGAGCCGGTCGACCTGCTCCAGCGCCCAGGCCTCCTCCTGGGCGGCGCAGATCAGCTCCTCCGGGCTCGCCATGACCTCGGCCCAGGGGCCGCGCAGCAGCCGCCGGGCGCGTTCGTCGCGTCGGTGGATGTCGGTGCAGAGCCGCAGGGTGACCGTGGTGAGGAAGGGACCGACCCGGCTCTCGTCCAGGTCGCGGAAGGTCGCCGCGCGGATCAGGGCCTCCTGCGCGCAGTCCTCGGCTTCCTGGTCCCCGGACAGCCGGGACCTCGCGAGCCGGTGGATGCGTTCCCGGTGCGGGAGCAGCAGTTCCCACCGGTCCGCGGGGACCTGTACGCCGGGAAGTGCGGGGCTGTGCATGACTGATGACCTCCTTGCCGGATACGGCCAGAGGGGCGGGGACGTGCCGAGGGCCCGGACTCGGGGTTGGCGCCCTGCGGCCGTGATGTTACATTCCAACCGATGGTATGTCTATGAGATCCAGGTTCGGTGAACTCTCGGTACGAGGGGGAGACGCTAAGATCGAACGGTGGATGTTTTCGGGGGGTCAGGAGGGCGGGTCGGATCCATGGGCAGTCAGCAGCGAGTGCGCCGATCGCAGGAAGAGCGTTCGCGGACGACGACGAACGAACTCCTCGCGGCCGCTCGTAAGCTCTTCGCCAGAGACGGGTACACCGCGACCTCGCTCGACGCGATCTGCGAGGAGATCGGGGCGAGCAAGGGCGCGCTCTACCACCACTTCAAGAACAAGCGCGACCTGTTCCGTGCCGTCTACGAGGCGGAGGAGAACCGGCTGTCGAGCGCCATCGCGCAGACGTTCACCCTCCACGAGGACCCCTGGGACGGTCTGTACGAGGGCATGCGCGAATTCCTGGTCATGTCGATGGAGCCGAGTACGCAGCGCATCACCCTCGTCGACGCGCCGGGCGCGCTGGGCTGGGCGGAGATGCGGGCGATCCGCTCGGACTGCCGGCGCATGATCGCCTACGGTCTCGGCCAGCTCCTCGGCAGGGAGCGTTCCCGCGCCGAGGTCACCGCCGTCGCCTCGATGGTGCACGGTGCCGCCTGCGAGAGCGCGATCGCGCTGGCCCACGCCGACGGCGAGGCCGACGAACTGCTCGAAGCCACCCTGATCCAGTTCCGCCGGCTGTTCTCCTCCTTCGCCAAGCCCTAGGTCGTGTCCGCAACGTCGAGTCGTCCGCCCGAAGGGTGGGCCCTGCGGCGTCATGGGGTTCCCTCTGCTCGAGCGAAGCCGAGAGCTCGGGGGAGCGTGCTCTCGGCGTGCCGCCGAAGGCTCACCTGCCCTCGTCCGCGGCGCCCGTGAGATGGGCGCCGAGGCCCCGGATCACCGAGGCGGCGGCGATGGCGTGGCCCCGCATGGTGGGGACGCTGCCGTCGGCGCCGTACACATCCCGGTCCGCGGCCGCCGGGTGTCCGGCGAGGTTCACGTAGATCGCGCCGTGCCTGAGGGCCACCGCCTGCTTGCGCTCGGCCAGTTCACGCAGCCGCAGACGCAGACGCTCGGCCTCCTCGGCCGGCCGGGGGCCGAAGCGGGTGATGTCGAACCAGTTCACCAGCAGCACGTCACCCCCGCTGTCGCGCAGCGGTGCGACGACCCGGTCGAACTCCGCCTCCACGCTGTCGGCGTCGAACGGCTCACGCACCAGTTCGCCGCCGCAGCACGTCAGCGCCGTCAGATCCGGCTTGAACTCCAGGATGCGGCCGAGCTGCCGCGACCGTATCTCGGCCGCGAGCCGGCCCTTCCTCCCGAGGTTGAGATACGCGAGACCGGGCCGGCCCCGGCGCAGGGAGGCCGCCACCCGATCCGCCCAGCCGTCGCGGCCGTAGCCCTCCGCGGGCTCACCCCGCCCGTCGGCCACCTCGTCGCCGACCACCAGGAAGCGCCGCCAGGGCGCCCCCGTCAGAAACGTGTCCGCCTGCGCGGTGCTCAGACAGTACCGATCGCTTTCCTCGCGCCGCAGCGCCGTCTCCGTGCACATGTTTCCCCCGTGTGTCGCACTCTGTGGTCCGGCGAGTGCACACCGTACGCCCGGAATTCGAGCATCCGTCCGACACTTTCGCGTCGTACGGCCCGTCGTACGGCTTTCGTGATGCCGTCCCGCCTCACACCGACTTGGTGACCCGCAGGACCTGCCAGATGGCTCCGAAACTGGCGCCGCGCTCGAACGCCAGATACTCGGGAAGCACCACCTGCGGGCCCCACTTCTCCTTGTACGCGAGCTGGGTCGAGGCCGGGTAGACCGCGTGTCCGTGCTCGGCGAGCAGCCGCATGAAACGGCCGGTCAGCCTGCTCGCCCCGGCCGGCTCGTGCCGCGGATCGAGGCCGGTGAACGGGGTGAAGCCGAAGTGCAGCCAGTCCGCGCCTTCCTTGATGAACGTCTCCGTCGCGTGCAGATTGACGGCCTCCATCACCCCGGGCGGGGCGTCCGGCAGCCGCCTGCTGAGATCGTGCAGCCAGCCGGGCCTGCCGCCGTGGGCGGGACTGTACGAGATGTACGAGACCGGCCCGGAGTCCAGCGTGCCGACGAAGAGCCGGCGGTGCTCCTGCGCGGGACCGCCGAGCTGGCCCACCAGGAACTCGATCTCCTTGACGTGCCTCCCCTTGGAACGCAGCCACGCCTTGTCGATCTGCTCGATGTCGCGCGCGCACGTCTCCCAGTCCGTCTCGGCGACCGTGAGGCCGCTGCGCCGCGCACGCGAGATCTTGTTGCGCAGCTTCACGAACTTCGATCCGCGCAGACTGAACGCGGAGAGATCGAGTGAATACGACGAGCCGACCTGGTTGATGGTGAAACCCTCCTCCTGGAACAGATCGATGTCGTCACGCTGCAATTGGATCCCGACGATCGCGCGGCGCTGCTCACGCGCGAAGGAACGGAAGGCGCGCAGGAGAGAAGCCTGTTGCCCGGGGGCGGCGAACACCCCGCCGAACTGGACGAGATAGCGGCCGGAGGGCCGGTAGACGACGAAACCGTCGCCGCCGTCCTCGCGGAAGTACCGGTTTCCCTCGTTGAGCGCGAGGAACGCGCTCGGATTGTCGGCGTGCTTCTCCACGGCCGACAGCACCTGGGGGAGAACCTCGCCGCTCGCGTCCGCCGTGGGCGTCGCCGTCCGCCGTGTCCGTGATCGATTCACCGCACCGCCCTCCAGAGACCTACAGGAACGCCCGAACTCTTCCAGCGGGTTCGTGAAGCCGACTGAAACCACCGTCTCAGAACCGTCTCAGCGCTTTCTCAGAGGTCTTGGCGAAGGTTGCCGACGAATCGAAGTTGGTCTACAGAAGGCGGGGGACCTGGGGTGACCAGCGTTCAGTTGTCCGCTCCGGCCGGCCGGCGGCGCGGCGGGATGTCCGCGCACCGGTTGCGTACGTACCGGTCTTATGTGAACGGAGAATGCCTGGACGGCGGCGAGTGGGTCTATGTCGTCGGCGCCGACGCGTTGCTCGACGACGCGTTCGCGAGCCTGAGCCTCAAACGGAAGCTGGAACGCGGACTGGCGGAGCCCGCCGAACTGCCCCGCAGCATCGTCGCCAAGGTGGCCAAGGCCGACCGCGACACCGTCGAGATGGCCGTGGAGGCCGCCGCCGGGGCCGCCCCGCGATGGGCGGCGTTCCCGCTCGACGTCCGGCTGAACCGGCTCGGCCGTCAGATCCACCGGCGCATCGTGGAGCGCGCCCAGGAGATCGTCGACGTGCTGGTGGAGGAAGGGCATCCGCTGCCACTGGCCCGCTGGCAGGTGTCGGGCATGCTCGACTGCTTCGGGCCGCAGTCCCTGAGCTTCTACCGCTCGCAGATGCTCCAGGAGTTCCGGCAGGACGACCGGCAACTGGCCGTGCGCAGGCTTCCGGACGGCGTGGTGTGTCTCAACCCGCCGCAGAACGCGCCCTTGTCCAGCGTGCTGCTGGGCGCCACCGCGATCATGGCGGGCAACTCCCTCGTCGTCCGCGCCCCGCGCAGCGCCCCGCTCGGGGCGATGTACGTCCTGCACGAGATCGTGGTCCCGGCGCTGGAGGAGGTCGGCGCCCCGCCCGGCACGCTGAACGTGGTGTGCGGCGACCCGGCGCCCATGCTCGCCGCCTGGCTGCGGAGCCCGAAGGTCGACGACATCATGTATTTCGGGAGCAGCGAGAACGGCATCACCTTCGAGGAGAAGTGCATCACCGCCGGCAAGAAGCCCATTCTCGAACTGGCCGGAAACGACGCCGTGGTGGTGTGGAAGGACGCCGATCTCGAACTGGCGGCGGAGGCGATCACGGAGAGCTTCTTCGGTTCGGGACAGCTCTGCATGATTCCGAATCAGGTGCTGGTGCACCCCGATGTCGCCGACCGGCTCATCGCGAACATCGTCCGCCTGGCCGGCCATATCCGGCCCGGATACGCCTGGGAGGAGGACGTCCTCCTCACTCCGGTCCTGCGGAACGAGAAATTCTTCTCCTGTCTGCGGGACGCCGTCGAGAACGGCGCGGAAGTCGCCTGCGGCGGGCACGCCATGCAGATCGACGAGACCCGCGACACGGCGGGCATCTTCCTGGAGCCCACGGTGGTGGTGGTCCGCGGTCTGAAGGACGCCCGGGAGATCGACGCCGTACGCGACGAGACGTTCTTCCCGCTGATCCCGGTCGTGGTCGCGGACCCCGCCCCGGACGCCGAACTCATGTACAGCTTCATCGAATTCGTCAATACGAACGCCTACGGCCTGCGGAATTCCGTATGGGCCGGCGACAAGGCCGTCGTCGACGAATTCGTCACCCGCATCACCGTCGGCGGAATCCTGAAGGTGAACGACTCGCACGTCGGATTCCTCCCCTATCTGCCGACGCACGGCGGTACGGGCCTGACCGGAGGTGTCTTCGGCGAGGCCAACTACCCGATCCTGCGCACCTCGCACGTCCAGGGGCTCAGCGTCAGCAGCGGATCGCGTCCCCGCGACGCGGTCTTCGGCGCCTGGCGCGCCATGGACCGGCGAGAGTCCTGAACACCCCGTCCGCGCACTACGAGAGAGCTGCCATGCGCCCATTGGATGCCGCGCGCGAGACGTGCGAGAAATTCATGCCCGGACTGCTCGCCGAACTGGACGAGTTCCCGCTCACCGAACTGGAGTCCCCGGACTCACCCGCCATCGCCCTGTTCCGCGGCCACGGAGGACCCCAACTGGTCATCCCCAAGACCTACGCCGGCTCCGGCGCGGGTCCCCGGGAGGCACTGCAGGTCACCCGCGCCCTGGGCGCGGCCGCGCCGTCGCTGGCGGTCGCCACGACCATGCACCACTTCTCCGTGGCCACCCTGTTCACCCTGGCCGAGAGCCTTCAGGCCAGTGGCGCGGAGTGGGCCCTGCTGGAGGGCATCGCGGAACAGAACCTGCTGGTCGCCTCCGGCTTCGCGGAGGGCCGCACCGGACAGGGCATCCTGACCCCCTCGATGCGGGCCACGGTCGTCGAGGGCGGCTACCGGATCAGCGGCGCGAAGAAGCCGTGCAGCCTGTCCCACTCGATGGACCTGCTCACCGCGAGCGTGGCGGTGCCCGGTGACGCCAACTCGGCCGTCCTGCTGGTGCCCAAGGGCGTCGAAGGCCTGAGCGTGCACCCCTTCTGGGGGAACCCGGTCCTCGCCGGCGCGGAGAGCGACGAACTCCGGCTGGAGGACGTGTTCATCAGCGAACAGCAGCTCATGCGGACCGAGGACGCCGAGCCCGGCGCCATGGACAGCCTCCAGACGGTCGGGTTCATCTGGTTCGAGCTGCTCATCTCCGGTTCGTACCTCGGGATGGCGAGCGCACTCGCCGAACGCGTCGTGGAGCGCGGCCGGGGCACCGACTCCGAGCGGGCGCGGCTGCTGTGCCGGCTGGAGAGCGCCGCCCTGCTGCTGGAGGGCATGGCACGGATGATCGAGCAGGAGGAGACCGGCGACGAGGCCCTCGCGAAATCCCTCATCGCGCGGTACGCGGCGCAGGACGCCCTGGCGGAGGCGGTGCACCAGGCCGTCGAACTGCTCGGCGGGATGGCGTTCATCGGCTCGCCGGACGTCGCCTATCTCGCGGCGGCCTCGCACGGGCTGTCCTTCCACCCGCCGTCCAGGTCGAGCATCGCCGGGCCGCTCCTCGAGCACCTGGCCGGCAAGACGCTGCGGATCGCGTGAGGCCCGCGATGACCCTCACCCCGGCCTCCGCCACCGCAAGCTCGCCGCTGACCAGGGAAGAGCTCGGCCGGCTCTACCGGCGCCGCCTCAACAAGGGCCGTGCCGTCCTGGGAGAGATGTTCGGCGGGCACATCGAGACCGAGTCGCTCGGCGCCTGGGTGTTCACCGCCGAGGGCCGCAGGTTCCTCAACTGCGGTGGCTACGGCGTGCTGTTGATGGGGGCCAGGCATCCCACGGTGGTCCGGTACGTGTCCGAACAGCTGAACCGCCACCCCGTCGCGACCCGGGTGTTCCTCGAACCGCAGGCCGCGCTGGCCGCCGACGCCCTCGTGGCGGTCGCCCCGCCCGGCCTGGAACGGGTGCACTTCGCGGGCTCGGGCGCCGAGGCCGTCGAGTGCGCGATCAAGATGGCCCGCACCCGGGGCAGACGGCACCTCGTCGCCACCGTGAACGGCTACCACGGCAAGACCATGGGCGCCCTCAGCCTGACCGGCCGCGACGTCTTCCGCGACCCCTTCCGCCCGCTGCTGCCGGACGTCGAGCACGTACCGTACGGCGACGCCACGGCCCTGGAACAGGCACTGCTCCGCCACCCGGGCGAGTGCTGTGTCGTCGTCGAACCCGTCCAGGGCGAGGCCGGCGTGGTCCTCCCGCCGGACGGCTATCTCACCCGGGTACAGGAACTGTGCCGCCGTCATGGGGCGTTCTTCGTGCTCGACGAGGTGCAGACCGGACTCGGCAGGCTCGGCTCCTGGTGGGGCGCCGACCGGGAGGGGATCACCCCGGACGCGCTGCTCGTGGGCAAGGGACTCAGCGGCGGGATCGTCCCGGTCTCGGCGGTGGTCGCCACCCCCGCCGCCTTCGCGGTCTTCGACCGGGACCCCTATCTGCACACCTCCACGTTCTCGGGGGCACCGCTGGCGATGGCGGCGGCCCGGGGAGCGCTCGCCGCGCTCCACGAGGACGGCCTCGTCGAACGGGCCCGCGTGCTCGGCGACGAACTGCTCGACCGGCTCGGGAAGATCGCCCGCGGCCACTACGGCGGCGGACTGCGCGAGGTGCGCGGCCAAGGCCTGCTGCTCGGCTTCGAGTTCGTCCGGCCCGGCGCGGCCGGAGACCTCCTGATCGAGCTCGCGGAACAGGGCGTCATCGCCAACCACTCGCTCAACTCGGACCACGTCCTGCGGCTCACCCCGCCGGCCGTGCTGTCCCGCTCCGACACGGACTTCCTGTACGAGGCCTTCGACCGCGCCTGCGGCAGGCAGGCCTCCGCGTACGCACTCTCACCGGAAGGTGGCATCGGCCATGCGTAGTGCTCGTGTGACGCTCGGCGTGCCGGGGGTGACTCCTCAGGCCGCCTTCGCCCGGGTCAAGGACTTCGCGGCGTACCCGGATCTCGTCGACGTCGTACGGTCCGTGACGGTCCGCCGGACCAGTGACACGCACGAGTCCAGCGACTGGGAGGTGTACTTCCGCAACGGCATCCTGCGCTGGACGGAGACCGACCGGTTCGACACCGGGGACCTGACCATCGAATTCGCCCAGACCGACGGCGACTTCGAGGAGTTCTCCGGGACCTGGGCGATCACCGCCGACGGCGACGGCTGCCGGATCTCCTTCGACACCGCCTTCGACTTCGGCATCCCCTCGCTCGCCGGGATCCTCGACCCGGTGGCGGAACGGGTGTTCAAGGAGACCATCGCCCGCGTGGTCCGGGGACTGTTCCCGAACGCCGAGGTGATCGGCGACGAAGCCGTCGCCAAGGCGCTGGCCGCGCTCCTCGAGGCGGCCGCACCCGCGGGAGGAGCGCGCTGATGGACGCCAAGAACCTCTTCGAGACACCCGCCACCTACCGACTGCACCGCGCCGAGTACGCCCTGGGCCTCGTCGTCAGCAGCGTCCTGTTCTTCACCCACCTGGGCGACGTGTCCTGGCCGGCCTTCATCGGCCTGTTCCTCTACATCGACCTGATCGGCTACATCCCCGGCGCGATCGCCTACCACCGCAGTACGACCAAGGACATCTCCAAGGTCTACTACGTGCTCTACAACGTGATGCACAGCCTCGTCACCGAAGGCCTGGTGGCCTTGGTGTGGATCTGGGCGTTCGGAGCCGAGTGGGCGCTTCTCGCCCTGCCGATCCATCTCTTCGGAGACCGGGCGCTGTTCGGGAACTTCCTGAAAAGCTTCCGGCTGCCCTTCGAACCGGTCGAGGACCCCGCCTACCTCCGCTTCCGCGCCGAGTTCGAGGGCCGGGGCGGACGGCCGGCCCCGGTGGCCGCGCACCTGGATGCGAGGACCTCATGAGGGAGGCACTCGCCACCGAGCGCCCCGGCGGCGGCCCGGCCGGCAGCCGGCAGACCCGGTCCACCGTCCGCCGGCTGGCGACCGGCGTCGCGGTGCTCACCTGTGGCGACCCCGAGACCGTCGAAGGCGTCACCGTGAGCACGGTGGCGCTCGCCTCGATGGAGCCGCCGATCATCTCCGTGGCCCTGCGCGAGGACAGCCGGGGACTGCGCACCCTCCTGGCCCACGACCGCTTCGTCGTCAACGGGCTCGCCGCCGGACAGGCCTTCCTCGCCGACCACTTCGCCTCCAAGGAGCGCGAGCGCGGCCTGGACCAGCTCCCCGCCGAGACCTGGGCGGACCCCAGCGCGCACGGGGTGCCCCGGCTCAAGGACGCCGTCGCCTGGCTGGAGTGCCACATCGTCCGCAGCACCGCCGTCGGCGACCACCGGGTCGTCTTCGCCGCCGTGTCGCACGGCTCCCAGGGGACCGGGACCCCCCTGGTCAACTTCGCCGACGAACTGCGAAACGGCCGCGCCGCCATCCGACCGCTGTCCGTGGAAAGGGATCGATGACCGTGTCCACCACACCCTCCGAAGCCGACTGGGAGCACGCTCCCTCGCTCGTCGACGGTGCCATGAGCCTGGAACTGACCGCCGACGCCTGCGACCTGCGCTACTGGCTGCGCTCCGTCCCCCAGGGCACTCTGCGCGGTCACACCCTCGGCCACGCCGACGACGTACGCCCGCAGCCGGTGATGGCCGAGCCCGGCCCGCTGAACAGCGCGCTCAGCCAGGAACTGGCCTTCCGGTCCATCGCGGAGGAGAAGGCCACCCGCGCCATCGCCTACATGGTGGCGGTCGCCCCCGACAACGCCTCGCTGGAGTTCTACTCCACGCAACTCCTCGACGAGGCACGGCACGCCATGGTCTTCCGCCGCCACCTGCTGTCGCTCGGCATCGCCGAGGACGACCTGTGGACGGCGGTCGACCGGCTGGCCGCCGCCGACAGCGAGCGCATCCTCGTACCCCTGGAGGAGTTCGGCCTGCGCGCCCTGCGCGACCGGCGGGACTTCATCGGCGGCGTCGTGATCCTCACCGTGCTCGTCGAGGGCGTCCTCGCACCCTCCGCGGAACTCAGCGAGCGCAAGTGGCGGATGTTCGACCCGGCCGCCGCCGACATCGAGCGCGGTGCCGGCATCGACGAGATCCGCCACCTCACTGTCGGCAGCTCCATCGCCCGCGAACACCTGCTGCGCCACCCCGAGGACAAGCCGCGGATCCTGGAACTGATCCAGGAGGGGTACGGCCTGTGGGAGAAGCTGCCCTCGCAGGATCTCGTGATGCGCCGCGAGGAACTCTTCCAGCAGGGTCTGGAGCGGCACGGCGACCTCGTGGGCGACTACGAGGTCTGGCCCGGACGCCGGCTGATCGACACCACGGCCGAGGAACGGGCCGGGACGGCGCACGAGTGGGCCGACAGGATGCAGCGCGCGCGACTGGCGTACATGGGCCTCGAGGAAGCCCTGTGACCGCACGGGCCGCGGTCGTGTGCGGGCTCGGATCCTGGCTGCCGCCCAGGGCGGTCACCAACGACGAACTCGCCCTGGAACTCGACACCTCGGACGACTGGATCCGCACCCGCACCGGCATCGGCGCCCGGCACATCCTCGACGACGGCCTCGCCACCTCGGACCTCGCCGTCGAGGCGGGGGCACGCGCCCTGAAGTCCGCGTCGGACATCGCGGTCGACGCGGTCGTGCTGGCCACGGCGACCCCCGACCATCCCCTGCCGGCGACCGCCCCGCGCGTCGCGGCCCGGCTCGGTCTCGGCCCGGTCCCCGCGTTCGACGTGGCCGCCGTCTGCACGGGCTTCCTCTACGGGCTCGCCACCGCGGCCGGGTTCATCGCCGCCGGGTCGGCGGACTCGGTCCTCGTCATCGGCGCCGACGCGTTCTCCCGCATCCTCGACCCGGCCGACCGCTCCACCCGGGCCATCTTCGGCGACGGCGCCGGAGCGGTCGTCCTGCGGGCCGGCCGGCCGGACGAGCCCGGCGCGCTCGGCCCGATCCGGCTGGGCTCCGACGGAACGGCGGACGACCTCATCCAGGTGCCCTCCGGAGGCTCCCGCGACCCACTGCGGCCGGAGTCGGCCGGACAGGGCGACCCCTACTTCCGGATGGCCGGACAGGCCGTGTTCCGGCGCGCCGTGGAATCCATGGCGGAGTCCTCCGAGCAGGCCCTGGGGGGCGCGGGCTGGTCGGTGGCCGACGTCGACCTGCTCGTGGCCCACCAGGCCAACGTACGGATCATGCACGCCCTGGCCGACTGGATGGGCCTGGACCGGGGCCGCTGCGCGATCCATCTCGACCGCGTCGGCAACACCTCGGCCGCCTCCGTGCCGCTGGCCCTGGCCGACGCCGTCGCGAACGGCACCCTGCGCCCCGGCCACCGGGTGCTCATGACCGCGTTCGGCGGCGGGCTGACCTGGGGCGCCTGCACGCTCCGCTGGCCGGCCGTCGAAGCGTGCTGACCGCACCACCCGCACTACCCGCACCACTCGCACCATCCGTACACCGCCGACCGTCCCGCACACCGCGACGCGCACACCGCGACGAACAACCGAGGAGAGACATCCCATGAGTGACACCAGCGATCGTCTGGTCGCCCTGCTGGTACGGGTCTGCGGTCTGGAGGCCGACGAGATCTCGCCCGACGTGAGCTTCCGCAAGCTCGAAGTGGACTCGCTCGCCCTGGTCGAACTCGGCCTGGCCGCCCAGCAGGAGTTCGGCGTCCCGGTCAAGGACGACGATCTGGAACTGGACGCCACGGTGGCCGACGCGACGGAGATGCTGGAGCGGAAGCTGGCCGAGGCGTCGGGAGTGGCGGGCTGATGGCGGACGCCAGGCCCCCGTTCTCCGCCGCGGTCACCGGGATCGGCATGGTGACCGCGGCGGGCATCGGCACCGACGCCTCCTGGACACGCATCCTGCGGGGCGAGACGACGGAAGCGAGCGAGGTGCCCGCGCTCGCGGGCACCCGCGCCGCCTTCGGCTGCCACGTGCCCGCCTTCGATCCCGCGAAAGCACTCGGCCGGCGCAAGGCGTTGCGCCTCGACCGCAGCAGCCAGCTCGCGCTGGCCGCCGCGGCCGAGGCACTGGCCGACTCGGGCCTGGACACCGCCGCATGGGACGGCGCCCGGGTCGGCGTGGTCATCGGCAGTGGCATCGGGGGAGCGGCCACCTGGGAGAAGCAGCACCACGTGCTGCTCGACCAGGGCTTCGACCAGGTCTCCCCGATGCTGATCCCGATGCTCGCGGTGAACATGACGGCCGGCTACATCGCCATGGAGTGCGGGGCCAGGGGCCCCAACCTCGTGACCGCGACGGCCTGCGCCTCGGGCACCACCGCCATCGGCACGGCACGCGAACTGCTGCGCGCGGGCACCTGCGACGTCGTCATCACCGGTGGCACCGAGGCCTGCCTGATCCCCTCGATCGTCTCCGGGTTCAGCCAGATGGGCGCCCTCTCCGCCCGCAGCGACGCGCCGGCGAACGCCTCACGCCCCTTCGACGTGGACCGGGACGGTTTCGTCCCCGCCGAGGGAGCGACCGTACTCGTCCTGGAACGTCCCGAGGACGCCCGGGCACGCGGCGGCTCGGTGCACGCGGTGATCAGCGGATACGGCGCCAGCGCCGACGCCCACCACGCGACGGCTCCCGATCCTGAGGGCCGCGGGGCCGAACTGGCCCTGCGCACGGCCCTGGCGGACGCGGGGGTCGGCGCCGACGAGATCGATCACGTCAACGCCCACGGCACGTCCACCCCCCTCAATGACGTGACCGAGGCCCGGACGCTGCGCCGTGTGCTCGGCGACCGTCCCGCGGTCACGTCCGTGAAGGGCGTGGTCGGCCACTCCCTGGGGGCGGCCGGCGCCATCGAGGCCGCCATCACCGCGCTCACCCTCGAACACCGGCTCGTGCCGCCCACCGCGAACCTGCAGAGCCTGGATCCGGAGATCGACATCGACGTCGTGGCCAAGGCTCCTCGTGACCTGACGGGCGAGCTGGCGGTGAGCACCTCGTTCGGGTTCGGCGGCCAGAACGCGGTACTGGTCCTCGGGCGGGCCTGAGAGCAGGGCGCCCGCCCTGCCCGCCAGTCCACCGAATCGGAGGTCACGTCTGGGAGAGGATCTCGCGGAAGACCCTCCTGAGCTGGGGCGAGGGTTCGATGCCCAGTTCCCGCACAAGGCGTTGACGGGTACGGCTGTACACGTTGATCGCCTCGCCCTGACGGCCCGAGCGGCACAGTGCGGCCATGAGCTGCCGGCAGAAGTGCTCGCGCAGCGGATAGCGCATGTGAAGACGCTCGGCCTCGGGAATGACCGCCTGGTGGAGACCGAGATCGAGCTGCGCGTCGATCTTGCGTTCGTGCGCGATCAGCCGGCTCTCCTCCAGGTGGGTGTAGGCCATGCGGCAGATCATCCCCTGACCCGTGTCGAACAGCGCGGGTCCCCGCCACAGGGCGAGCGCGCTGTTCAGGGTGCGGATGACCGCGCCGGGGTCCTCCTCGAGCAGCGGTGCCGCGGATTCCACGAGGGCGGTGAAGCGCAGGGCGTCGATGTGGTCGGCGGGGAGCTGCAGCCGGTAACCGGCGGGCGTCGTCTGCACGACCCCGCGCAGATGTTCCCTGCCGATCCGGGTCACGAGAATGCGCCGCAGCCGCGCGATATGCCCCTGCAGCGAGTTCACCGCGTCCCTGGGCGGCCTCTCCGCCCAGAGTTCGTCGATCAGTTCGTCCCGGGAGACGACTTTCCCGCCGGCCAGGGCGAGTGCCGCGACAATGGTGCGCAGTTTCTCGCCCGGTATTCGGAAGCGGATCTCGTCCTCGTCGATGATTTCCAGCGGTCCCAGCAGTTCGACCCGCACGGCTCGTCCTTTCTCTGTGCAAGAGTTGGGATTGTTCAGGTGCGGTCCATCGCCTTTCGGAGTTGGGGGGCGCGCGGGGGGCCGGGGGTGCTGAGTGTCGGATTTATGTGTGGGCACCGCGGCGCCCGCGCCGGACGGCGCGCACGCCTCGACGGGGGGGGGGGCGGCGGCGGGCCGGCGGGGCCCGGGGCCCGCGCGGGGCGCGCCGTGGGGGCCCGGGGGGCCCCCCCGCGACCCGGGCGCGCTGATCCGAGG
>NZ_JBHYXD010000112.1:25717-28915 GCF_042751995.1 Streptomyces sp. NPDC059371
GCCCTGGTGCGTTGGATGGGCAGCGCGGGTGCTGTCCTGCTCCGCCCCGACCGTGTCGTCCTCGGCACCGCGGCTCGGCCCCCCCCCCCCCCCCCCAGCGGTGACCAACACGCGGGGGGCGGCGCCCGCGGGCGCGCCCCCCCCCCCCAACTCTCGTCTATTGAAGTTCGTCGTCCCCGGCGCGTACCGTCCATTCGGCGAACGTCTCGTTCGCGTTCTTCCGGCCCGCCAGGTAGGCGCGGGTCACGCGCTCCACGTAGTAGGGCAGTTCGGCCGCCGTGGTCTTCAGCCCGCGCAGCTTCCTGCCGAAGCGGCCGTCCGCGCCCTCGCGCAGGGCGAGGCCTCCGCCGAGGTGCACCTGGAATCCCTCGGTCTGGGTGCCGTCCGGCCCGGTCACGAGCTGCCCCTTGAGCCCGATGTCGGCGACCTGGGTCCGCGCGCACGCGTTGGGGCAGCCGTTGACGTTGACCTTGATGTCCAACGCCTCACCGGCGAGGCGCCGTTCGAGCTCGCCGATCAGGGTGGCCGCGCGCTCCTTGGTCTCGACGATCGCCAGCTTGCAGTACTCGATACCGGTGCAGGCCATCGTGTCGCGCCGCCAGGAGGACGGTTCGGCCTCCAGACCGACGGCGCGCAGCGCCTTGACGAGCGAGGCGGGATCGGTCACGTCGAGCACCACGATCTTCTGGTACGGGGTGAGCCGGACCCGCCCCGAGCCGTGGGCCTCGGCGAGGTCCGCGAGCCGGGCCAGCGTGTCGCCGGAGATCCGTCCGGCCACCGGGGCGGCACCCACGAAGTACCGTCCGTCGCGCTGCCGGTGGACCCCGATGTGGTCGAGCGGCGCGGCCGGCAGAACCGGGGCCGGGCCGTCGACGAGCGGACGGTTCAGGTACTCGTCCTCCAGCACCTCGCGGAACCGCTCCACACCCCAGTCGGCCACCAGGTACTTCAGCCGGGCGCGGCCGCGCAGCCGGCGATAGCCGTAGTCCCTGAACAGCCGGGTCACGGCCACCCAGACCTCGGGCACGTCGTCGAGCGCCACCCAGGCGCCCAGCCGCTCGGCGAGCCGCGGGGAGGTGGACAGGCCGCCGCCCACCCAGGGATCGAACCCCGGCCCGTGATCGGGGTGGACGCTGCCGAGGAACGCCAGATCGTTGATCTCGTACGGAATGTCGGGCAGCCAGCTCACCGCCGTCTTGTACTTGCGCGGCAGGTTGGACAGCGTGGGGTCGCCGATCCAGCGGGCGGTGATCTCCTCGATCGCCGGGGTGGCGTCGAGGAGTTCGTCCGCCGAGACCCCCGCGACCGGGCTGCCGACGACGACGCGCGGGCAGTCGCCGCACGCCTCGGTGGTCGACAGTCCCACCTCTTCGAGCCGGCGCCAGATCTCGGGGACGTCCTCGATCCGCACCCAGTGGAACTGGATGTTCTGCCGGTCGGTGACGTCCGCCGTGCCCCGGGCCCAGCGGACCGAGATGTCCGCGATCGCGCGGAGCCGGCGCGGATCGAGCCGCCCGCCGTCGATGCGCACGCGGAGCATGAAGTACTCGTCCTCCAGCTCCTCCGGCGCGAGAACGGCCGTGCGTCCCCCGTCGATGCCGGGACGGCGCTGGGTGTACAGCCCCCACCAGCGCAGCCGGGAGCGCAGATCGTCCGGGTCGATGGAGGCGAAGCCGTGATGCGCGTAGACCCGCTCGACGCGCTCCCGTACCCGCAGCGGGTCCTCGTCCTTCTTGATCTCCTCGTTCCTGTTGAGGGGCTCGCGCCGCCCGTGGGCCCACTGGCCCTCGTCGCGCGACCCCCCGCGCCCCGCCCGCGGTGCGGGCGACGCCGGCGCCGTGTCCGTCATGGTGTGCTGCCCTTCTCCGGCCTGTCGCCGGCCGCGGATCGCGGGCCGGCCTCGGATCGTCATGGCTTCGGCTGTTCCAGCGGCCCCGAGACGGCGGTGATCATTCCGCTGGTGAGCCAGTCCGCGCCCCCGTGCTCGTGGGCCGGCATGCCCGGGATGTACACCTCGGCCGCCGCATACATCAGGGCCGGGGCGAAGTCGCCGCCCAACTGCCGTTGCCAGGCCTCGTATCCGGCGGCGCTGGGCACCTCGCCGGGGAACCGTCCCGACAGCGCCGACAGATAGCGCTCGGCGGCGGGGCCCCGCGGGTCGTAGCGCAGCGGGATGAGCTGGCCCGCGCTCGGACCGAGCACGGGCGGCGAGAGCAGCCAGGGCGCCAGGTAGGTGCCCTCGGCCTTGACCCGGCCCGACTCGACCTCCTTGACCTGGGCCTCGGCGGCCGCCCAGCCGGTGACCACGATCAGCGGGGGCGCGCCCTTGCCGGGTGCCACCACGGTGACCTTCTCGCGGGCCGCGGCCTCGCGGACCACGCCCGCGGCGGCCCGGTCTCGGGGCGAGTCGTCCGCGCGCAGGGCGACGGTCCGTGCCCCGCGCTTCGCCAGGAAGCGCACGGTGGACCGCAGCATGCCGGCGTCGGCGGTGGTGAGACGGTCGGAGGGACAGGAGGACCAGGGGCCCTTGCCGCCCGCGAGCAGGGCGCCCAGAGCGGCGGACGCGCACTCGGGGCCGTCCGTGCCGTGCAGTGTGGCGGACACGGCGGCCGGCCTGTCGCCGGTGTCGACGTCCAGCGAGGCCGGGGCGCCGTTCACGGAGAGGTACAGCCGCCGGTCACCGGACCGGAGGGTGACGCCCACCCAGGTCCGCTCGGAACCGCTGTACCGCCGCCCGGCGGCGAGCCGCGCGGGGTCGGTGCCGGCGGACGCGTTGTCCGCGGCGACGCCCACCAGGTTGAACCCGGGCCGGTTCGGGACCACGAGGACCGGTACCCGCTGTGCCCCCGCCTCGACCGTACGCAGCAGGGGTACACCCGGGGTACCGGCCTCGGACCGCCCCGCGTCGTGCGACACCGTCATGCCCACCAGCACCGAGGTGATCACGATGACGGCGAAGGAGGCGAGCACGGTGCGCCGGCGGCGCAGTCGCCCGTACCGTAGTTGCAGCATGATCAGGCCGATCCCGCACGCCAGGACGAAGGCGCCCAGCAGGACGCCGTCCAACGGCCGGAAGTCCTGGGCGGCTTGGGCCAGGTGCCCGGGGGGGGCCGGCGGCGCCGCGCGCCACCAGGTAGGTCAAGTGTTTTGAAACCCCCCGCCCCCCGGCGCACCAACCAAAAAAAACCCACGGGGCGG
>NZ_JBHYXD010000112.1:28925-29221 GCF_042751995.1 Streptomyces sp. NPDC059371
GCCCCCCCCCCCCCCCCGGCCCCCACCCCCGGGGGGTGGGGGGGGGGGGGGGTGGGGGGGGGGGGGGGGGGGGGGGGGGGCCCCCCGGGCACAACTGGATCGAGAAGGTGTTGCTCACCGCAGGACGCCGTCGCTCACGACGAACAGCACACCGTGGGGCCGGGCGTCACCGGTGTCGCCGTGCGGCCACGACGTCCGGTTGAAACTGACGCAGGGGTCACCGGTGACCTCGTCACGGAACCGCTTGTCGAGGGAGATGGCGGTCGGTGTTAAACATATACCAGCCCCCCAAACCG
>NZ_JBHYXD010000113.1:0-29176 GCF_042751995.1 Streptomyces sp. NPDC059371
CGTCCGGCGGGCCCTGTCCGTGTGCGTTGCGGCGTCCGCCGTGCTCAGAGCCAGTCGCGGCGCGCCGCGTGCCAGCCCAGCTGCATACGGGTCGCGACGCCGGCCAGGCTCATCAGGCCCTGGATGCGCCGCTGGACGGTGCGCTTGCTGACCCGCAGCTGTCCGGCTATCGCCTCGTCCGTCATGCCGGCGACCATCAGGGAGAGCAGGTGCCGGTCCTCCCCGATCGGCGAGGCGGCATCCGTGGTGCCGGCGCCACCGATTTGGCCCTCCTCGGTCACCCGGAGCGGGGCACCGATCTCCCAGTGGTGTTCGAACAGGGCGATGAGCGCGTCCAGCAGGCTGCTCTCCCGGATCACCGCGGCCCGCAGTTCCCGGGGGTTGCGGGACGTGCCCGAGGCGGCCAGCGGCAGGATGGCCACCGAGCGGTCGGCGATCGCCATCCGCAGCGGCAGCAGCGGCACCGCCCGGGCGACCTCTCCGGCGCACACGCCCTTGACGACGTAGTTCACCGAGTCGGGGTCGTCGAAGTACGCCTGTTCGTACAGGGCTCTGTAGAGCACGCCCCGGTCCAGCGCGTCGAACTCCTCCTGATTGCTCTCCGGGGACATGGCCACGTACTGGGCCTTCACGAACCACATCATCTCGCGGCCGGCGCCGTGCTGGAGCTGGCGAAGATGCTGGCGCAGTGCCGCAGCGCCGGTGATGATCTCGACGGCCTCGCCCGTGCTCCGGGCCCACGCGCTGCGGCGGTGTGTCTCCGCCAGTTCGTAGACGGCGGCCCGGGTCTGTTCCAGGGCGTCGAAGTGGCGTTGGAGACGGGGCATGAGGGCCACCTGCGGCGGCACGGCCGTGAACCATTCGGGACTGTCCTCGGCCGCCGACGCCAGGCCCTTGTGCTCCAGCGCGCGCAGCAGCAGCCGCGCGGTCTCGACGTCGAGGTCCGAGCGGCCGGAGATGTCCTGAGCGGACGCCGTCCCGGCGGCGACCAGAAGGTGGTAAACCTCGCTCTCGTCGGCCGTCAGGCCCACCGTCTCCAGCATGTCGCCACCTTTCTCACCATCCGGGCCGCCTCCGCCCGGGTTTCCGCGGGGGGAACGCGGTCGTCACTGCGGATGATTCCACCAGCCCCTGGGACCAGGCACCACGACGGTTGTCACCGCGACCTGGTTCACCGTGACGGGGCGGTGCCGTCAGCACATCCGGTGGCCCCCGGGCGGGGCCGCTCGAGTGTCACAGACTGCGGGCCGCGGGGTTGCCAGGTTCGTACAGCGGCAGTTCGGTGCCACGGGGCAGACGCACCGCCGTCAGCCCGCCCCAGCGCTGTTCGCTGACCGGGCGGGTGATCTCGACGCCCCGCGCACGCAGTTCCCCGAGCTGGGCGTCGAGGTCGTCGCACATCAGACAGAACTCGTGCTGGGGGCCCTCGGTGGGGTGTACGGCGATCTCTGCCGGGGGCAGCTCGAAGATCAGCCACCCGCCGCCCGCGTCGGACACCGGGGAAGGCGAGGACGTCGCGCATGAAGGCGCGGTCGGCCTCCGCGTCCTGGCTGCAGAGGATGACGTGGGCGCCGTTGATCATGCAGGACCTTCGTTTCGCCGAGGTGGGGCCGTTCGTTCGGTCTACGGAGTCGTCACCGGGCCCGACTGGTCCCAGCCGGGCACAAGGTCGTCCCGGTGGACATCTTCCCCATGGACCCGCTCGCCGCAGGTCTCGCACACCGTGTGGGTGACGAGTTCGTGATCCCGGTGCCGGATCCGGGCGGGCGGTGCGGTGACGGCCCAGCGGTCGCCCCAGCCGATCAGCTCGCGGGTGATGGCCCCCAGATCGCGCCCGGCCTCCGTCAGGTAGTAGCCGCTGTAGCGCGCGTCGTCCGGCAGCGGGCGCCGTTCGAGGACGCCGCTCTCCACCAGCGCCTTCAGTCGCGCGGCGAGCCGGTCCGTGGGAGCGCCGGTGTTTCTGGCGATCTGCCGGAAGCGGTGGTTGCCGAGCATGACCTCGCGGATCGCCGGCAGGGCCCAGCGGTCACCGATGATCTGGAGGGTCGCGGCGAGGGAGCACGGGCGCCCCGCCATGTCCCGGGGGTCGATGAGCGTGGTCATTTTCCCAGTATCACCCGGCAGGGTTTGATTTCCAAACCACCCTGTGTTTGGGTTGCGCCATGTCCACGCCGCTTCGGTTTTCAAAGCACTCTCGGGCGGCCGCCGCAGTCGTCCTGGTGGCCGTCTTCATGACCAACCTGGATCTGCTGATCGTCAACGTCGCGCTGCCCGCCGTGGGAGAGGACTTCTCCGGAGGCGGCGGCGCAGCGGGCCTCGGGTCGCTGTCCTGGGTCCTCAACGCCTACGCGATCACCTTCGCCGCGCTGCTGGTGGTGGCCGGACGTGCCGGTGACCGCATAGGGCAGCGGCCGGTCTTCCTCGCCGGAATCGCCGTCTTCACCCTCGCGTCGCTGGGTTGTGCCCTGGCCCCGAACCTGGGAACCCTCATCGTGGCCCGGGTGGTGCAGGCCGTAGGGGCGTCGGCCCAGATCCCGACCTCCCTGGCCCTGCTGCTGGCGGCGGTGCCGGCCGAGCGCCGCACCCAGGCCACCCGCGGCTGGGCCGGGGTCGGCGGACTCGCCGCGGCCGCCGGGCCCGTCGCCGGTGGCCTGCTGACCGAGGTGGACTGGCGGTGGGTCTTCGCCGTCAACCTGCCCATCGGCATCGCGGCGCTCGTCCTCGGCCGATCCGCGCTGCCGAAGCCGGCCGCGCGGGAGACCGGGCCGCTGCCCGACCTCCTCGGCGCCCTGCTGGTCATCGTCTCGATCGCGTCGCTGTCCGGGGCGCTGGTGCAGGCACCCGACCAGGGCTGGACGAGCGGCGAGCCCCTACTGCTGCTGGCCGTCGCCGTGATCGGCGGCGCCGCGTTCGTGCTCCGGTCCCTGCGGCACCCCCGTCCGCTGTTCGAGCTGGACCTGCTGCGGCTGCCGCGCTTCGGTGCGGCGAACGCGGGCAGCCTCCTGTTCGGCGTGGCCTTCTCGATCATGCTGCTGTCGAACGTGCTGTGGTGTCAGGAGGTCTGGCACTGGAGCGCGCTGCGCACCGGTCTCGCCCTGGCCCCCGGCCCCGCGCTCGTGCCCGTCGTCACCGTGCTGACCACCCGCGCCGCGCAGCGCTTCGGGCAGGGACCGCTGATCGCGGCGGGCGGCGTGCTGTTCGCCGGTGGCATGGTCTGGTTCGCGATGTTCGCGTCGGTCACACCGGACTACGTGAGTGAGCTGCTGCCCAGCCAGCTGCTGACCGGTGCGGGAGTGGGCCTGGCCCTGGGCACACTGGTGGCCGCCGGCGTGCACGCGGTACCGGGACACCGTGCGGCGACCGGGTCGGCGCTGGTCAACTCGGTGCGCCAGATCTCGGCCACGATCGGCGTCGCCGTCCTGGTCGCGGTCGTCGGCTCCCATGTCGACGCCACCTCGCACGACGGCTTCCGGGTCGTCTGGTACACAGCCGCGGCGCTGAGCCTGGTGACCTCGGCGGTCGGGGCGCAGCTCAGCCGAGGGCGGGGCCAGGGCCCCGAGCGGACGGGACCCACCGCGCCGAAGGAAGCCGAGGCGACGGGACGGGCTCTGCCGCAGACACCCTGACCGACCGCTGCCCGGCGCGTGAGAGCTGTTCGCCGCCCGGGACGCCGTACGGGCGAGCAGCAGATGGTGCCTCGCACGTGCACTGGGGCACGCCGACTTGAGGGACGGAGGCAGACGGGCCCACGGCTTTGGGATCGCCTTCACCGACGTGGAGTTCGCCGACTTCTCCATCGACCGAGCGGGGCGCAAGCACGCTGGCAGGGCCTGCCGAGCCGGTCGCGTAAGAGAGGGTCCTGTTGGCCGCAGCAAGCAACGGAGCGCTGTCAGTGATGGGTGGCAGCATCGGGCGCATGACGGACACCACGGCGTTCAACTGGCGGTCCTTCCCACTCAGGTGGAGCGGGGAGTGGGCAGATTCCCTGCCGGACGGCGAGACGCGGGGCGAGGACGACGCGACCGCCCGGCAAGCGCGGTGGCTGGGGTTTCCGCCCGCGTCGGAGGAGCGGATCGCAGCCATGGAGGAGCGCCTCGGCCGACGGATGCCCCCGTCGTACCGGGAGTTCCTCAAGGTCAGCGACGGGTGGCGGCACGCGGGCGGGTTCGTGTGGCTGCCGGCGGGGACCGAGGACGCGCACTGGCACAACAACGAGTCAGGACTCGCGGACATGTTCGAGGAGTACGCGGACGAGGACGCCGGGCCCGGGGAGCGGCGGGAGGCGGACATCTGGCGGCGCGGGCTGCAGCTCGACGTGGAGTCCGACATCACCCAGGTCCTCATGGATCCTGAGGACCTGGATGAGGCCGGTGAGTGGGCCGTGTACACGTGGGCGAGCTGGCGGGCCGCGCCACCCGAGCGGCATGCGAACTTCCTTGAGTACATGGCGGACATGTACCGGGAGCTCCACAGCCTGCGGGCGCACCGGAGCGACGGGGAGCCGGTGTTCGCCGACGACACGAAAGCTGGACGCCCTGGTGGAGGAGGCCCCGGCTGGAAGCGCTGCGCGGCGGCTGGGAACGGGCCGGGAAGGCGCTGGACGAGGGCCAAGGAGCAGGCCGAGGGCCGCAGGGCTGGGCGACCAGATACGCCGCCTGCTCGGACAGACCTGCATGGTGTACTTCGACGGACTGCTGACGGACCCGCAGTACGCGCCCGAGCTGCTGCCACCGCTGGTCGCCGAGCACGCGGCGCACTCGTACCGGGACGACTCCACGTTGACGTCCCATCTGCGGGGCGCCGACGACGACGTGGTGTCGCCGGCTTACGCGACGCTGGATCAGGTGAGGGACCGGCGGCGGTTCGTCTCCCCGGCCGCCGCCGCCAGCGCGGGCACCCGCGCGGTGGTGGTGTGGAGCGGCCTGAGGACATGGCACGGTGAACCTTTCTTCCACCTTTCGGTGGCGCGAGACAGTGCCGAGCAGTACACGTTCACCTACGCGGACGGAGAGGTCCGGTCAAGCGGGGAGATACCGCAGGCGCTGGCCCCGAGCCTGTCCTCATAGATCCTCCGGCAACTGGGAACGCCGCGTGGGCGGGGCCGCCGGCTGCGGTCCCGCCCAAGCGGTGCTGTCCCAGGTGGCCTCCCGGGGTGTGACGTCAGCGCAGGCCGAAGGCCCGGGTGATCGTCTGCGAGACGGTGTTGCCCGCGCTGTCCCGGGCGCCGACCCGGAGGGTGACGAAGTCGGCGGACCGCGGCGCGCGCAGGTTCGTCCGCCATCCGTCGTCGCACCGGCTCAGGTCGGTCCGCTGCCAGGTCGCACCGTCGTCGTACGACACCTCGACGGTCGGCTTCCCGATGGTGGCGGTGGTGCCCGGCAGGTGCGAGGCGGTAACCGTCAGGCCGGCGTGCCGGTCGGCACGGCCGGACTTGTCGGTGTCCACGCCGTAGTCGAGCTGGATGAGCGGCAGGGACACCGCCGCATCGCTGCCGGTGACCGCGGAGGTGAAGTCCCACTCGGTCAGCGTGTGCGTCGAGTACGGGTTGGCCCAGGTGCCGCGGTCGTTGTCGAGGACCAGCCGGTAGGGCAGGCGCTCGGCACCGAGGCCGGGAACCTGCAGGTACTCGGCGTTGCCCCAGTCGAGCTGCTGGTCGCCCTGGTAGAGCGACATCCAGTCCTTGACGTCGAAGTTCGCGCCGGCCTCGCCGACGTGGCCGGACCCCGAGTCACCCCAGCCGGGGGCGATGATGTACATCGTGTCGAGGTAGCGCACCGGCTGGTAGTTGATCGGGCCCATGCGGGGCCGCTGGATCGGGCCGAACCAGCTGACCTTGCCGGTCCTGCGCGCCGGGTAGTTCAGGGGGTCGATCGAGTGCTGCCCGGTCTCGCCCTGGATGAAGGCGTCGTCGAGCCACGTGGTGCCGGCGGTGACCCAGTCGGTGCGCTCGCCCTGGGCGGGCGCGGTGAGCTGGTTGCCGACGGCCCAGCCGCGCCAGACGTCGGGACGGAACTCCATCGCCTTGCCCTGCCGGTAGTTCCGGAAGGAGACGTTCACCCGGCCGAGGTCCTTGGACTCCTCACGCCAGGTCGGGTCCGCCGGAACGGCACCCGTCCAGTGGTGCACGACGTCATAGACGTAGTCGGTCGTGGGGTGCGAGGTGACCTTCAGCGAGACCGCGCCGTGCCGAAGTTGGCCGAGCAGGTCGGCGCCCTGGTCGGCGTTCAGCGTCGCCACCGTCACCGGGGCCGGGCTCTGCGGGCTCCAGGGGTTCTCGTCCCAGGGCTGCAGGCGGCCGACGCCGTCGTTGACGACCAGCAGCAGCCGGGCGCCGGCGGCCGCGGCGGCCTCCGCCTGAGCCTTGATCCCTTCCGTGCCGGCGCCGCGCACCACGACGGCCTTGCCGCGCACGTTCTGCCGCGCGAGCTCCTCGGCCGTGCCGTCACCGGCGAAGACCGCCGTCAGGTTCCGGGTACCGGCGGGCAGCGGCCTGGCCGCGCGCTTGACCAGCGGGTCGTTGAAGGTCGTCGACTTCGTGCTCAGGGTCAGCGCGGGCTGCTCGAGGCGGAAGCGGGCGCCGGCCTCGAACTCGCCGTCGGTGACCTTCTTGCCGGTCGGGAGCGCCCAGACGCTGTCGTACGACGGGTTGGGCAGCATCGACGTCTCCACCAGGCTGTCGGTGAAGGACCGGTGGGCGTCCAGGCGCGGCGCGACGGCGGTGGTCTGCTGCAGCACGCGCGCCAGGATCCGGCGTGCCTTGCGGCCGTCCAGGGTGACGGTACGGTCCTGGTCCAGCTTCACGTCGTTGAAGGCGAGCAGCACCATGCCGCGCGAGTGCGGGCCTTCGGCGCCCTGCACGTCACCGGTGAGCCAGCCGCTGTAGCTGCCGACGGGCAGCCGCACCGTGCCGGTGCCGGACGCGTCGAGGTCCATCACCGTGAAGAGGTGCTCGGCGGTCAGGACGACCCGGCCCTCCAGCGGCTTGCCCGAACGGTCCTTGGCGACCACGGTCAGATTCTGCCGCTGGCCCTCGCGGGCCGCGCCGATCAGGGTCCGGGCGCGGACGGCTCCGGTGCCGTCCGTACCGGTGATCATGGCGCTGATCGACTGGTCACCGGCCAGCTTGTCCAGATCCGCGGTCAGCTTGACCGTGGCGGTGCCGTGCGCGGGCACGGTGACGTGGTCGGCGGCGAGGCTGAACAACCCTGCCGGGACGGTGCCGTTGACCGCCAGGTCGAGGTTGGCCGGTGCGTCGCCGACGTTGGTGTACGCCACCGTCTGGACGTCGGTCTGCCCCGGCTTCGGCGGCCACGTGTAGAAGCCGGAGTAGGCGCTCGTGGTGGCGAAGACCTTGGTGTGCACGGCCGCCAGCGCGTCGAGCCGGCCGGCGCCCGCCTGGTACGGGGCGTACGCCGGGGTTGCCTTGGCGCTGCTGACCAGCGCCTCCTTGAGCTGGGTGCCCGTCCAGTCGGGGTGCTCTGAGGCGAGGAGCGCGGCGGCACCGGCGACGTGCGGTGTCGCCATCGACGTGCCGCTCATCGTGGTGTAGTAGCCGGAGCCGCGCTTGTAGTGCGAGCGCGCCGCGACGATGTCGACGCCGGGCGCGGTGATCTCCGGCTTCAGCCCGCCGTCGCCGTCACGCGGGCCCTGGCTGGAGAAGTCGGCGAGCGTGTCGGTGGAGTCGACGGCGCCGACGGTCAGCGCGGAGTCCGCGGTACCGGGGCTGCTGATGGAGTGCGGGCCGCCGTTGCCCGCCGCGATCACGAACAACGCGCCCGTGTCGTGGCTGAGTTCGTCGACGGCCTGACTCATCGGGTCGTTCTTGTCACCGCCGCCGCCCAGGCTCATGCTGATGATCCTGGCCTTCTGGTCGCGGGCGGCCCACTCCATGCCCGCGATGATCCAGGATTCCTGGCCGCTGCCCTCGGAGTTGAGCACCTTGCCGACGGCCAGCCGGGCGCCGGAGGCGACACCCCGCTCCTTGCCGTCGGAGGCACTGCCCGTGCCGACGATGGTCGAGGCGACGTGCGTGCCGTGGCCGTTGTAGTCGGCGACGTCGTCCTCGCCGGGGACGAAGCTGGCGCTGTCGGACACCTGCCCGACCAGGTCCGGGTGTTCGGTGTCCGCGCCGCTGTCGAGCATCGCGACCTTCACGCCTTGGCCGGTGTCGCCCTCCGCCCATACCTTCTGCGCGCCGATCTGGGCGGTGGAGTCGGCCAGGTCGGCCTTCACCTTGCCGTCGAGCCACACGTTGGCGACGCCGCCCGCGAAGGACGGCTTCGAGGACCGGGCCGCCGCGCCGGAACCCCCGGTGAGCGAGGACCAGAACTCCGGTGCCTGCTTGTGGTTCTGCGCGAGGGCCGCGCCCTGGATGCTGTCCAGGCGGCGGACGTCCGTCGAGCCGGCCATCTTCGTCCGGGTGCGGTCCTTGGCGGCGGCCCCGGTGTAGCGCACGATCAGCGGCAGCCGGGAGCTGTGCGCGTCGTCGTAGCCCTCGGTGATCAACCGCGTCACGTTGAAGAGCTGCTTGTCGAGTTTGCCGGCACTCACGTACGGCAGGGCGGCGTCGGGGTAGACATAGGTGGCGCCGTCCAAGACAGCGCGGTGGAAGCCGGTGGTGGCTCCGCTCGCGGCCTGGAAGGAGCGCACGACGGTGCCGTCGGCGGCGGTCCCGATGGTGACCTTGTCACCCGTGATCAGGGTGACGGTGTGTGTGCCGGCATCGCCGGGGGTTCGGTGTCCGGCGTCGTTGTGCGACACCTCACCGGGGGAGTACGCGGACACAGCGGCAGTCGCCGGTATGACGCCGAGTGTTAGCGCGGCTGCCACGGCGAGGGCGATCGGCCCGGGCCGGGGGATGGGAACCTTGGGCAAGGAAGACTCCTGAGACGCGGCGAAGAGCGAAAGATCACTGGATCCTCCGGCCTCCCCCGCCGTCGTTCAAGGGGTGGCACATGTCGCTCTTGCGCCATGGCACAGTTACGCCGCGAGCAGACGGGGTCGTCGGCCACCGCGCGTCCGGGGGGGGCCGACAGTCCCACAGCCGGTACCCACTCGCCGTCACTCAGCGCGCGCCCTCGCCCACCCGCACTGGTTGCGTCAACTGCGGAACCCCTGGATATCCGCGACGACGTCCACGACGCGTTCCTGACCCTCGGCCGCGCGCTCATACGCTGACCGTGCCCTTTCGTCGGCGAGTAGTGAGAGCTCCTCGCCTGGTCGGAGGGCATCTTTCGGCCGGCTGGGGTGAGCTTGGCTTTGGCACCTCTGCCAGGGGCGACCAGTCGCTCGTGACCACGACGTGCGCGGAGTACTACGAGTTAAAGATCTGCACGTCCTAAGTGCACGTCAGAGCGGCCTTGAGTCGCATTCATCCCCGGCGTGAACGCCGGGGCTTTCCGCAAGAGCCCTGGTGACGCAGCCCGACTCCCCCCTTCGCGCACGCCGCATCCTGTTCACGCACACAGCCCTCAGTACGCAAACCGCGACCGCCCCGGCGGATCTCACACCTCCTCAATCCGCGTGCGGACACGCCATATTGGCCGCCTGTTCGCCCCACCCGTGACGAAACCGCGGCATCGGCATCGGGCTCCCCGGCCGCCCGAACGACGGCCATGGAACCCCTGCGGAGGCACGCAAATCCCTTGCCCTCCGCCCGCCACCCTATTTATAGTCAGGGCGACTATTAAGGAGCCCGTCCGTGAACTGGAACCTCGGCTGGACCGAAGCGCTCGGCTTCGCCACCGGCGCCGTCTGCGTCTGGCTGGTGGCACGCCAGCACATCGCCAACTGGCCTGTGGGCATAGCCAACAACGTCTTCTTCATCGTGCTCTTCCTCCAGGCCGGCCTGTACGCCGACGCCGGCCTCCAGGTCGTCTTCATCGCGCTGGCCGCCTACGGCTGGTGGGCCTGGGCCCGCGGCGACGGACCGGCCACCGCCGGCGCCCTGCCGGTGCGCCGCACCACGCGTGTCGAATGGGGCTGGCTCACCGCCGCCGGAGTGCTGGGCACCGCCGCCCTCACCGTGCTGCTGGACCGGGCCACCGACTCCACCGTCCCCTTCTGGGACGCGCTCACCACCGCCCTCTCCCTGGCGGCCACCTACGGCCAGTGCCGCAAACTGCTGGAGTCCTGGTGGTTGTGGATCGCCGCAGACCTGGTCTACATCCCGTTGTACGCCTACAAGGGCCTGTACTTGACCTCTCTGCTGTACGTCGGCTTCCTCGCCCTGTGCGTGGCCGGCCTCCTCGGCTGGCGGCGCACCCTCGCGGCGGCCGGCTCCCACTCCGCGACGGCGGTGCCCGCGTGAACGCCGCGGCCCGCCCGTACCGACACGGCCTGGTACTCGGCAAGTTCTATCCGCCGCACGCCGGCCACCACCACCTCGTCCGCACCGCCCTCGCGCAGTGCGACCGGCTGACCGTTCTGGTCTGCGCCGCCTCCGTGGAGTCGGTGCCGCTCGCCGACCGGGTGGCGTGGATGCGGGAAGCCCACCCGGAGGCCGAGGTCGTCGGCGCCGTCGACGACCACGCGGTCGACCTGCACGACCCCGCGGTGTGGGACGCCCACATGGCGGTCTTCCGCTCGGCCGTCCCGGATCCGGTGGACGCCGTCTTCACGTCCGAGTCGTACGGCGCCGAGTTGGCCCGCCGGTTCGGCGCGGCGGAGGTCGGCGTGGACCTCGACCGGACCACGTACCCCGTCTCCGGCACCGCCGTACGCAAGGACCCGGTGGGCTGCTGGACGTTCCTCGGCCCGGGCGTACGCGCCGCTCTCGCCCGGCGTGTGGTCGTCCTCGGCGCCGAGTCCACCGGCACCACCACCCTCTCGCGGGCGCTGGCCGCCCACTACCGTGCGCGCGGCGGCGTCTGGTCGGACACCGGCTGGGTGCCCGAGTACGGGCGCGCGTTCAGCGAGGAGAAGCTCGCCGCCCTGCGGGCCACCGACCCAGGGGCCGACTGGGCCGAAGTGGAGTTCGCCTCCGAGGAGTTCCCCGTCATCGCCCGCCGCCAGGACGATGACGAACAGGAGGCGGCCCGCCGCGGCTCCCCGGTGCTCTTCTGCGACACCGACTCGTTCGCCACCGCGATCTGGCACGAGCGCTACCTGGGCGCGCCCAACCCCGAGGTGGCGGCCATCGCCGAGCACACCCCGCGCCACCTGTATCTGCTCACCGACCACGAGGGCGTGCCCTTCGAGGACGACGGCCTCCGCGACAGTCCGCACCTGCGCCCGTGGATGACCGGCCGGTTCCGGGCGGAACTGGAGCGCACCGGCCGCCGGTTCCTGCTGGTCACCGGCAGCCCCGAGGAGCGGCTGCGCACCGCCGTGGCAGCGGTGGACGACCTGCTCGCCGAGGGCTGGCACTTCGCCGACCCGCTTCCGGAGAACCGGTGACGACCGCCCTCCGGGACCGGTGAGTGCCGCCGACCTCAGCGGAACGCGTGGACCACCTGGATCTCGCCGACAATGTGGGCGTTGAACTCGTCCAACTCCTCCGCCGGAACCCAGAGTTCGAGAATGGTCCGCCCACCCGCCTGCTGAACGGGATATCTGCTCACGAAGTCCGAATCGACCTCGAAACGGGTGACGAAGCCGGCTCCGTCGTGCTTCACGTTCCAGTCCCGCGCGATCCTGATCGCGTAGTCTTCGTTGAGCACCGGGTAGAAGATCGGCTGCTCGGGCAACCGGGGCGGCCAAGCACGCCAGTTCGACTCCCGGACCAGCTCCAGCTCCTTGGGTCCGGTGGGGCGCCACAAGGTCGTCGTGGCTCGTTGGCTGGTCATGTGCGTCGCTCTCTGAACGTGAGCCGCGGGCACTGCGGGTCGGGATCCCGGACGATACCGGCACGGTGAACACCCCGGCCATGCGGTTTCCGCACCGTCGAGCCGGCGCACACGCGGGTGTACGCCGGCCGCCGTGCGGTGTGACGCGAGGGTGCTCGCGACCCGGTGGGGGCGTGCGGCTCAGCGCACGTCGACGAAGTCGCCCGCGGTCTTGGTCGCCGCCGTGGTGGACGTGCCGGCGAAGTTCCAACGCCAGTAGCCGTCGCGCGAGGCGGTGACGGTCGTCCTCAACTTGCCTGTTCCATCGCTCTTCACGGTCTTCACCGTGGAGTAGGTGTTGCTGTCCTTCGGACGGAACTGGAGCTGCACGGACTGGTTCGTGTAGCCGGCGTAGACGTACTTGTCCCAGTTGGCGCGGGCCAGTTTGCCGGTGACGGTGATGGCCTTGCCCTTGGTGACGGGCTCGGGCGCGGCATCGACGCCGAGCGTGGAGCGCCGCTTCACCGAGTGGGTTCCGTAGTCGGCGCTGTAGAGGTCTCCGTCCTTGGACTCGATCTGGACGTACACGTTCCAGGGGCCGGCAAGGGTGTTGCGAGGCAGGTCGATGTCGCGTTCGAGCTTCACGGTGAGGCTGCAGGTGGACGTGGTGGCACTGACGGCGGTGCAGCGGGGAACACCGTGGTACGACCAGTAGTCGTCGCCCTTCTCCCGCTCGATCTGCAGGAAGCCGTCGTTCTTGATGCCCGAGTCGTCGGAGGCGGTCACCGAGATGGTGAACGACTCCGTCCGGGAGGTGCCGAAAACGATGGACTTGCCGCCGTTCACGGACACCTTCTTGATCACCACGTCGGTCTCCGTCGCGTACGCCGGAGGACCGGCGAGGACCGAACCGCACAGGGCGACGGCGCCGACGACAGCGGCACTTATGGATGTTGCGCGCATGGATCTCCACATGGTTCGAGCCGGCCTGCGACCCGGATCCCCCCTGGTCACCGGCGCGGCGAGTGCCGTGAGAATACGACATGCCGTCCCGGCGGGACGCGACGCGCACAGCCGCGGGCATGCACTCCGACCCGCCCCCACGCCCGGCCGGAACCGCCCGCCCCCTGTGGTCGTCTTGTGCGCTGACTGTGTACGCGGCGGGGATACGGGGGAAGTCATGACGCGGAATGCGACGAAGGCGGGGCTCCTGGTGGTGGCTCTGGCGACGGTGTTCGGGGCATCGGCCTGCGGTGGGGCGGCGGGCGGGAAGGCTTCGGCGCACGGTACGGGAGACGCCGTGACGCCCTACGAGGGCAAGGCCTCCGGATGGGCGCCGACATCTCGCGGCACCGGGGGGACGTCGTCCAAGACCGCGCTGACCGCCGCCGCACCCACCACCCGGCATGTGCCGTGGAATCTCGACATTCTGGACCAGCGGTCGCGGCCCCTGAACGGGAAGTTCACCACGACCGCGACCGGCAAGGGCGTTCATGTCTACGTCATCGACACCGGAATGGACATCGCCCACACGGAGTTCGGTGGACGCGCCCATCTCGGCGCCGACTTCGTGGGTCCGCAGGACTCCGGCGACTGCTTCAGCGAGGCGGGCACCGGTCACGGCACCTTCGTCGCGGGCATCATCGGCGGGAAGAAGTACGGGGTGGCGCCCAAGGCGGACCTCGTACGGGTCCAGGGCATCGTCTGCGAGAGCTCGGGCGGCGGTTCCGCGGCGGCGGCCGAGGCGGCCCTGGTGAAGTCGGTCAAGTGGGTCACCGCGCACGCCCAGAAGCCCGCGGTGGTGAACATGTCGCTCAACCTCGCCCACCGGTCGGCGGCCCTGGAGTCCGCGGTGAAGAAGATGGTCGACGCGGGCATCCCGACGGTGGTGTCGGCCGGCAACTTCCATGACGACGCCTGCAAGCACTCCCCGGCCGGCGTCCCCGGCACCATCGTCGTGGCGGCCTCCACCTCGAACGACCGCGCGTGGACCGACAGCGGCTCCTACGGCTCCGGGTACGGGCGGTGCGTAGACCTGTACGCCCCCGGTCAGAAGGTGACCGCGGCCCTCGCCGGCGGCGGCACGGTCACGGAGAACGACGGCGCGACGTCCTGGGCAGCGCCCCATGCGACCGGCGTCATCGCGCTGTACCTGTCGGCACACCCGCACGCCACGGCCCACGAGGTCCACGTCTGGCTCGACCACACGGCCACCCGCGGCGTCGTCCACGGGGTCCGCTCCGACACCCCCAACAGGCTGCTCAACACCGGCGGCCTCTGACCTGCCCGAGCTTGAGACTTCCGGCGGCGGTGTTGCGGATCCGCCGGGTGCGGCCGCCTTCGGCGAGGACTTCGAAGGCGGCGGTGCCCGACCCGACTGCGGTGCCCGACGTGGCGGCAGTCTTGAGCTGGAGCCAGTTGGACGCCACGAGCAGGTCGTCCGGAAGCCAGGGCAGGCCGAGCCTGATGGCACGGAGGAGCGACCACTCCTCCAGGCGGCGGATCAGGAAGGGCCGGCCGCCGACGACTTGTGCCATCGCCTGCGCCCAGGCCTCGTAGGCGGGCCCGAGGTGAAGGTCCTCGGCTCGCCGGTCCACGTGCCGCAGCACGGCGGACTGGGCCATCGTCCGGTCCGGGTCGCCGAGGACATGGCCGACCATGTCGGCCTCGTCCGCTTCGACGGCCTGTTCCAGTCGGACGAGGTGGGCCGCGAAGCGGATGTGCTCGTCCGGTTCCCGGTCGCCGCTTTCGGGCGCGCGGGTCAACGGGCCGGGCGCCACATGGTCGTGACCACGTGGCCGGTGGCGGTGGTGATCTCGTCGCGGGCGTTGAAGCCCACACTCTCGTAGCGGGCGAGGTTCGAGGGGTTCGACGATTCCAAGTAGGCGGGGGCGCCGAGATCGTCGATGCGTGCGAGGCTCTCGGCGAGCAGACCCATGCCGAGCCCCTTGCCGCGGTGATCGTCGTGCACGCCGAGCAGACTGAGGTAGAAGAACGGCTCCCCGGGATGGGCCGCCTCCAACTGGTCGGAGATCGTCAGGATGGCCTTGGCCACGTCCGGGCCCGCGGCCCGCACCAGCAGATCCCCCATGCCGCTCTCCTCCTGATGGGTGAGTTCGGTGCCGCCCGGCGGGATCCACACGGCCGCGGCCTCCGCGCCCGGCGTCACGCGTGTCCAGGGGTAGCGCAGGGCGGAGGTGACGTACAGGCGCCACATGGCCGCCGCCTGGACGGCGCGGCGCGACTCGTCGGGGAAGGCCGGGCCCCACAGCGGATCGTGGAAGAAGGCGGTGGTCATCGTGGAGACGATGCCGTCGATGTCCGCGGGGGTGGCGACTCTGGCGGGGACGGGAGGGTATGGGCTGGTCATCGCCGTACCGTAGCCGCGCGGAGCGCCGGGCGCTCAACCGATTTCGAGGTCCACAGGGGCTGGTTGCTTGAGTTCGATCTCGACGAAGGCCAACGCAGAGGTGCCGGCGTTGACGACTTCGTGTTCCCCGCCGGCCGGACGGGCGTAGGACTCGCCTGCGCGCAGCTGCGAGGTGGTGACGGTGCCGTCGGGGGTGATCACATCGATTTGCCCGTCGGTGACGGGGACGACGAGGTAGTCGTACGCGTGGACGTGGCGGCCGGTGCTCTCCCGGGGCTCGAAGTCCCAGCGGGTGACCCTCAGCCGCTCGTCTTCATGCTGCAAGGTGGCGCGGGCGGTCGTCGTCATGGCCGATCTCCTCGTCGTAGGTCGCCGCACCTGTGCCGCGGACCGGTGAGGCACGATCCCAAGTCGCAGGCTAGCTGTCGGATGCCACAGCGGCGGGGCGGGGCTGTCCTCGGCTCTGGCAGCCGTTCGCTCGGCGAGTAGCGCCTCTGACCTGCGTGCCGACGAAAACACCCGCCGTCGCCGACGTGAGTGGCACAGGCCGCCTCCCGCTCGTAGCGTTGTGCGCAAGCACGCTGTGGGGTCGTAGCGTGAGCTTGCCAACGGTCGAGGCCGCGGGAGGCGTGCGATCGTCCACCCTTGTGTGCGAGTGCAGAGCTGAAGTCCTCGGCTCCTGTCGCGGAGGTCCTCCATGCCCCGAACCGTGTGGTCCGGCGCCATCTCGTTCGGCCTGGTCACTGTGCCGATCCACGTGGTCAACGCCCGCGAGGACCACAGCATCCACTTCCACCAGGTGCACCTGGAGGACATGGGCCGGGTCCGGAGCCGCAAGATCTGCGAGATCGAGGGCCGCGAGGTCGCGCAGTCCGAGATCGGCAAGGGCTATCAGTGGGGCAAGGACACGATCATCCCGGTGCTCGACGAGGAGCTGCGGGAGATACCGCTGCCCACCGCGAAAGCCATCGAGATCGAGGCGTTCGTGCCGCTGGACTCCATCGACCCGATTCAGATCGGCGACGGCTACTACCTGCAGCCGGACGGCAAGGTGGCCGCCAAGCCGTACACGCTCTTGCGGAAGGCCCTGGAGCGGTCGTCGAAGGTGGCCGTGGCGAAGTACGCCTGGAGCGGTCGCGAGCGGCTTGGCCTGCTCCGGGTCCGCGACAACGTCATCGTCCTGCACGCGATGCGCTGGTCCGACGAGATCCGCGACCCCTCGGAGCTGAAACCGGAAGAGATCGAACTCACCGACGCCGAGATCACCCAGGCGGAGCAGCTCATCGAGCGGCTGACCCGCGACGATCTGGAGGGTGAGGAGTTCACCGACCGGTACACCGAGGCGGTGGAGCAGCTCATCGACGCGAAACGGGAGCACCGCGAACCGCCCACGGCCGAGGAGCCCGAGGAGGCGCCGGGGCAGATCGTCGATCTCATGGCCGCGCTCAAGGAGTCCGTGGCCAAGGCCCGCAAGTCCCGGGGCGACGACCCCGCCGACGACGCCACCGTCCATGACATGCCCGGGAAGAAGGCCGCGAGCAAGAGGACCTCGGGCACCGCGGGCAAGAAGACCGCGGCCAAGAAGACGGCGACCGCGAGGACGGCGAAGAAGCAGCCCGCCGAGAAGGCGGCCAAGAAGACCGCGGCGCGCAAGCCGCGGCGCAGCGCCTGACGCCTCGGTCCCCCGGGGCCTACGTGACACCCGGGTACGGCGGGGGACGACCTGGCACCCGGGTACGGCGAGGACGACCTGGCGCCACGCTACGGCGAGGACGACCTGGCGCCACGGTACGGCGGAGACGACTTGGCGCCTCAGCACGCGGGTGCCCTCATCGGCCCCCGCGTGGGGCAACCCCTCCGCCGGGAATCCCGACCGCGGTCACCCCGTGGGGCCAGGACCCGGCGGGATGTGAACGGTCATGATCAGGTGACAGGTCCGATCGCCTGAGCCCCGGTAGGTGTGGGGGGTGTCGCCGTCGAAGGTGGCGGTCTGGCCGGTCTCCAGGGCGTGTTCCGTGCCGTCGACGACGAGCACCATCCGACCGGCCGTGACACTGACGGTCTCCACGACGCCCACTTGATGCGGGTGGCTGGGATATTCGTCGCCCGGTTCCAGTTTCCAGCGCCAGACCTCGACCGGGGCCGGTCCCGAGGTGGTCAGCATCAGCCGCGCCTCGCTGCCCTTCTCCCCGGCCCACAACGGCATGACGGCATCGGCGCTCACCACCCGGACGCGGCCTTCGGCCGGTCCCTCCATCAGTGCGGACACCGAGATGCCGAGGGTGTCGGCGAGGCGGACCAGGGTGGCGAAGTTCGGGTTGCCCTGGGCCTTCTCCAGCCCGACCAGGGCGCCCTTGCTGACCTTGGCTCGGCGGCCGAGTTCGTCCAGGGACAGTCCGGCGCGGGTACGGGCGGCTCTGACGTTCTGCGCGAGCGTCCGCAGGGCCGCATCGGTCTCGGTCATCGGTCTCCCCTCCTGGCGGCGTTCATTGCACTGCACCACACGGTCGTTTGGTTGACACGGGTCGGTCGGTGCGTTGTACGGTGTAGTCGTTCCATTGATAGTAAGGGATGTACCCGTGATCGCTCTGCTGCTGGCCCTGGGCAGCTCCCTGGCCTACGGATGCGCCGACTTCTTCGGCGGTCTCGGCGCCCGCAAGGCCCATGTCCTGCGCACCGTGATGATCGCCGCCCCGGCCTCGCTCACCGTCGAACTGCTGCTGTGGCCCTTCCTCGGCGCCTCCTTCTCCCCCGCGACCCTCGCCTGGGGCGCGGCGTCCGGCCTCGCGTCGGCCGCCGCGTTCGCTCTGCTCTACCGCACGCTGGCGATCGGCCCGATGAACGTTCTCTCGCCCCTCACCGCGCTCGTCTCGGCCGTGCTGCCGGTCGGTGTCGGGATGCTGCAGGGCGAGGACCTGGGCCCGGCCGGGCTGATCGGACTGCCGCTGGCGCTGGCGGCGGTGGTGCTGGTCAGCGCCGGTGGCGGCAAGGGGCCCGCGCGGCCGTCGCGCACCTCGCTGCTGCTGGCCTTCGGCGCCGGGGCCGCCATCGCACTGCAGCTCGTCTTCCTGCACCAGGCGCCCTCGGACAGCGGCGTCGGACCGCTCGTCGTCGGCCGCGCGGTCTCCTCCGCCGTCGTTCTCGCCGCGGCCGGGCTGACGCGCCGCCGCCTGGGCTCGGAGAAGCCCGCGTACGGGATGTCGATGGCCGCCGGTGTGCTGGACTCGGTGGCGAATCTGCTGTTCCTGCTCGCCGCCCGCAGCGGCGACCTGGCCGTCGTCGCCGTGATCACCGCCCTGTACCCGGCCGGCACCGTCCTGCTCGCCCGCGGCGTGCTCGCCGAGCGGATCCATCGCGGTCAGCTCGTCGGCCTCGGCACCGCCGCCGTGGCCGTCGGCCTCCTCGCCCTCACCTGACCCCGTACGCGCCCGGAAGGACCCGCATGTTCATCCAGCCCTGGGACGCAGCCCTCGACGACGCCGAGTGGCAGACCTGGATCGCCGACGGCCACGACTTCGGCATCCTCAGCGTCAACGGCGTGCCCGGAGAGGCACCCGCCGTCGTGCCCACGCACTTCGTCGTCGACGACGCCTGCCTGCTCGTCCATCTCGCCCGCCCCAACCCCGTCTGGAGGGCGATCGAGGCCGATCCGAACGTCACCTTCACCGTCACCGGCGACTACGCCTTCATCCCCGGACCCTGGCGCGCCAAGCCCGACACCGCGCCCACCGACGGCGTCCCCACCAGCTACTACGCGGCCGTCCAGTTCACCTGCCGGGCGACGATCGTCGACGGACCCGAGGCCAAGGCCGAGCTGCTGCGCCGCCAGATGGCCCACTTCCAGCCCGAGGGGGACCACGCCCCCATCGAGTCCGGCCGGCCTCCCTACGGACGGATGCTGACCGGCATCCGTGGCATGCGCCTGGACGTCACCGAGGTTCGTGCGAAGTTCAAGTACGACGACCACAAGCCCGTCGAGCAGCGCACCGGCACCGCCCGCCGGCTCACCGAACGCGGCACCGGCCTGGACACGCCCACCGCGACCCAGCAGCTCCGCCGCCTGGACCGCATCGGGCCCTGGGCACCCTGACCGGGACCTCGTCCACCACCGCTTCCACCTCGGCCTCCTCCTCTCTCCCCTCCCCGGAACGGACCCCCGGATGACCACCTTCCGCATCAGCCCAGCCGTCGCCGCCGACTTCCCCGACACCCTCATCGCCGTCGTCACCGCCACCGGTCTGCGCGGTGACGAACCCTGGCCCGCCACCACCACCGCCCTCGATGACCTGGAGCGGCGGCTCGCCGACGCCACCTGGGCGCCCGCCGACGAGACCGATCCACGTATCGAGGCGTGGCACACCGCCTACCGGTCCTTCGGCACCAATCCCCGCCGTACCCGGCCCAGCGTCGACGCCCTCGGCCGCCGCCTCGCCAAGAAGGGCGCCCTGCCGCGCATCAACGCGGCCGTCGACTCGTACAACACCGTCTCCGTCCGCCACGGACTGCCCGCCGGTGCCTTCGACCTCGACCACGTCACCGGCGATGTCGAGATCCGCTACGCCGAAGGCGGCGAGACCTTCACCCCGCTCGGCGAACCCGACACCGTCGAGAACCCCCGCCCCGGTGAAGTCGTCTACGCGGACACCATCGACGTACTCACCCGGCACTGGAACCACCGCGACGCCCACCGCACCCGCGTCACCCACGACTCCACCCACGTCGCGTTCATCCTCGAAACCGTGCATGCCACCCGCGACGGCCACCTCGTCGAGACCGCGGCGGCCGAACTCCAGGAACTGCTCGCCCCGCACGCGACGCGGACGACGGTCGACTACCTCGGCCCGGACACCGGCGCCTGAACCGCCGGCCCTCTCCCCCGCCGCGAAGTCGACCATGACGTCGAAGCGGGCGGGTAGGGTACGTCGGGCAAATGGGGGCGGTTCGGTGAGGACGAGCCGTACGGGAGAGGACGTCACCGGACCGTTGAGGCCGAACCGTTGAACCGACCGAGCCTGAAGCCTCCCACGGTCCGCGCTGTCGACCAGGCCGACGACGAGCCGCCGCTCGCGGCCCGGTCCCGCCGTCCGGACGACCTGCTGCGCCTCCTCATAGGCGTGCTCGGCATCGCCCTTCTCCTGATCGTGGCCTGGGGCGCGCACGCCACCACGTCCGGTGTCGAGCACGACGTCTCGCGCACCACCACCCACACGTCCCGCCTGCTGACCGGCTTCCTCGGCCGACCCGCCAACCTGGCCCTGCTGCTCGTCCCGGTCGTGTTCGCCGTCGAACGGCTGATCCGGCGGGACGGCTCGCGCGTGCCGGACGGGGTGCTCGCCGCCGTCCTCGCGCACGCCGTCGCACTCGGCACCGGCCTGTGGGTGACGACCCTCGCGCCCTTCGCCGTCCACGACGCGCTCACCCGGGCCGCGCCCGACGGCGGCATCACCGACCCGGTGCACGGATATGCCGCCCCTGCCGTCGCCTTCATGACGGCGGTGGGCATGGCGCGGCGCCCCCGCTGGCGGGCGGTGCTGTGGGCGGTGCTCGTACTGAACGCCCTCGCGATGCTGGCCGGCGGATACACCACGCTGTCCTCCGTGGTGCTCACGCTGCTGATCGGCTGGAGTGTCGGCTGCGGCACCGTCTACGCCGTCGGCTCACCGAACGTACAACCCACCGCTCTCTCGCTGCCGTCGGCACTGCGGCGGGCCGGCTTGGCGGCGGTCACCGCCCGGCGACTGGTCGACCATCCCGAGTCCTCCCCCGCCGAGCGTGGCCGCCGGTACCGCGTCGTCCGCGAGGACGGTTCGCCGCTCGACGTCACCGTCGTCGACCGGGAGCAGCAGGCGCAGGCCTTCATGCACCGTGCCTGGCGCCACCTGGTGATGCGTCCGATCAGTGAGCGCGGCAGTCTGCAGTCCCTGCGCCAGACGATGGAGCAGGAGACGCTGCTGGCGTACGCGGCGGTCGCGGCAGGGGCGCGCACGCCGAGGCTGATCGGCGCCTACGAGCTCGGCCCCGACGCGGTGATGCTCGTCCACGAGCACATCGAGGCGCGCACCCTGGACCTGCTGGCCGACGACGAGATCGACGACACGGTCCTGGACGGGATCTGGGACCAGGTCCGTACGCTCCACGCGCGGCGCATCGCGCACCGGCGGCTGACCGGGGACGCGCTGCTGGTGGACGACTCCGGCGCCGTCCACATCACCGAACTGGGCCGCGGCGAGATCGCCGCCGGGGACATCCTGCTGCGTCTGGACACGGCCCAGTTGCTCACGACGCTCGCCCTGCGGGTCGGCCCCGAGCGTTCGGTCGCCTCCGCGACGCGGATCCTGGGACCCGACGCCGTCGCCGTCAGCCTGCCGATGCTCCAGCCGATCGCGCTCAGCCGCTCGACCCGTGCCACGCTCCGCCGGCTCGCCAAGGAACGTACGGAACGGGAGCACCAGGAACTGTCACGGGCCGTCGACGCCGCGGACGAGGGCCCCCTGGAGGACACCCACGAGGACGACGATCTCGCCCGGATCCGTCGGCAGGTGCTGCTCGTCCGCCCGCAGGCCGCCGTCGCACCGGCCCGATTGGAGCGGATCAGGCCGCGCACTCTGGTCACCCTCGTCGGTGGTGTCACCGTCGCCAGTTATCTTCTCTCCCAACTGGTCACACTCGACTTCGGTGCGCTCGTCGAGCAGGCGAACTGGACCTGGGCCGTGGTCGCGCTGGCGTTCTCCGCCCTGACCTATGTGGCGGCGGCGATGAGTCTGCTCGGATTCGTCCCGGAGAAGATCCCGTTCGGCCGGACCGTCCTGGCCCAGCTCGCCTCGTCGTTCGCGCTGGCTCCGGCGGCCGTCGGCGGTATCGCGCTCAACACCCGTTTCCTGCAGCGCAACCGGGTGCGGCCCGGGTTCGCGGTGGCGAGCGTGGGCGCCTCTCAACTGGCCGGTGGCGTCGGCCACGTGGTTCTCCTGCTCGCCTTCGGTTATGTGACGGGCACTCAGGACACCGCGTTGCTCTCGCCGTCGAGCGCGACCCTGGTGATCGGCGGACTGCTCGCCGTCACCGCACTCGTGCTGGCGGTCGCCGCCGTTCCGCGGCTACGTCGATTCGCCACCACGCGGGTACGGGCCCTGTTCTCGGGTGTCCTGCCGCGCCTGCTCGATCTGTTGCAGCGGCCCACCAAGCTGGTCACCGGGTTCGGTGGCATCCTGCTGCTCAATCTCTCCTACATCGCGTGCCTGGACGCCTCGGTACGGGCGTTCGGCCACTCGCTCGGCTTCGCACCCCTGGCTTTCGCCTATCTCGTGGGCAGCGCCGCCGGTTCTGCCATTCCCACACCGGGCGGAATCGGTGGCGTCGAGACGGCTCTCGCCAGCGCCCTCACCCTGGCGGGACTACCGGCGGCGACCGCGTTCTCCGCGGTGCTGCTCCACCGTCTGCTCACCTTCTGGCTTCCGGTGCTCCCGGGCTGGGTCGCCTTCAGCCATCTGGTCCGCAAGCAGTTGCTCTAGGACCTGTCCGGGCGACGGTCAGGCGCCGGCCGGCGGTCAGGCGTCGGCCGGCGGCCGGGCGCTGGGATCGCCGTAGCCAGCAACTCCTTCCCGCAGGCGGTCGTCCCGCTGATCGCCGACGACCTGGACGAACGACCTCGCCGTCCCCGGCTTCGCAAACGTCGGAGCCGCCAACTCCCCTGCCCGCGCCCCGTCCTCCCTCTCACACCCAGAGACATGATCAAGCCATTCTTCCTTCACACGAACGGCACAACAGGACCTAGAGTGTGCGCGTGACCGAGCAGAATTCCGAACTCATCGCAGGCCGCTACGAGCTGGTCGAACGCATCGGCCAGGGCGGTATGGGCCGGGTCTGGCGCGGCCTGGACCAGCAGCTCTTCGGACGCGAGGTCGCCGTCAAGGAGATCCTCTTCCCGCCGGGGATGGAGGAACGCGACCGCGCCACACTGCTCGGGCGCTTCGCCGCCGAGGCCCGCGCCGCGGTGACTCTCAGCCACCCCGGAATCATCACGATCCATGACGTCGTGGAGCACCAGGGCGCCCCTGTGATCGTCATGGAGTTCATCCGCGGCGAGTCGCTGGCCGCCGCCATCAGCGGGCAGGGCCGGCTGCCCGTGCGGCGGGTGGCCGAGATCGGCGCCGCCATGCTCGACGCCCTCGCCGAGGCGCACGAGGCACGGATCGTCCATCGCGACATCAAGCCGGACAACGTGCTCCTGACGAAGGACCGGGTCGTCCTCACCGACTTCGGCATCGCGCACCTCGCGGACGCCACGACCAAACTGAGTCACAGCGGGATCGTCATCGGTACGCCGCAGTACATGTCCCCGGAGCAGTTGGAGGGCAAGCGCCCGACCCCCGCCAACGACCTGTGGGCGCTCGGCGCCACCCTCTACCACGCCGTCGAGGGGCTGCCTCCGTTCGAGGCGGAAGGGCTCCACGCCCTGGCCGTGGCCATCTTCACGCGCCCGCACCGCCCGCCGGTCCACGCCGGGCCGCTCGCGCCCGTACTGGAGGCGCTGCTCGCGAAGGATCCGGAGCAGCGGGTGGGCGCCACCGAGGCCGCCGGGATGCTGGCGTCGGTGCTGCGTTCCTTCCCCGCGCGGGACGACGCGGCCGCCGAGCGGGACCCAGGGCCTGAGCCGGAGCCCGAGCGCGATCCGGAGCCCGAGCGCGATCCGGAGCCCGAGCGCGATCCCGTCCCGGACGCGGCGACGGAGCAGGGGCCGCCTTCCGTGCCCCCGAAGCCTCGTAAGCCTCCCACGGTCGGAACGCCGGGTGTGCCGCATGAGCCCACGGTGCTGGACTCCGGAGCGGCCCCGGCCGACCCCCGGATCCCCGGTCCGGACCACGACCCTGCCCCGGACAAGGACAAGGACAAGCACAGGGACGAGGGCAAGGACGAGGCCAAGGACAAGGAGACGGTCCCTGACCGGCCGACTGACCCGCCGTCGGTCCCCGTACCCGTGCCCCCGACCGACGACGTGGTCACGCTGGGGACGACGGCCGAGATGGAGACGGGCGAGCGGAAGCCCGTACGGGCGCGCGCCCTCACCCGGCGCTCGGTGGTCCTGGGCGCGGCACTGGCCACGCTCGCGGCCGGTTCCGCCCTGACCTGGACGCTCTCGGGAGATGACAAGAAGCCCGGCGCCGGCGGATCGGCCGGCAGCGGCGCCTCGGCTTCCGCCGTGACGGTGGTGATCGGAGTGGACGCCCCCGTCACCGGCGGAATGTCCTCGATGGGACTCGGCATCCGGAACTCCGCCGAACTCGCGGTCAAGACCGCGAACAAGAAGCGGCTCGTCCCCGGTGTGAAGTTCGAGATCAAGACCCTGGACGACGCCTCCGACCCCGTCAAGGGTCAGCGGAACGCGGCCGGTTTCGTGTCCGACGCGAAGGTGCTGGGCGTCGTCGGGCCGTTGAACTCCAGCGTGGCCCGGACGCTGGTGGCGCCTCTGGACCAGGCGGACCTGGTCAGCATCTCACCGGGCAACACCGCTCCCGAGTTGACGCTGGGCACCGACTGGGCCGCGGGCACCAAGTCCCGCCCGTACGACACGTACTTCCGTACCGTGGCCACGGACGTGGACCAAGGCCCGTTCGCCGCCCGCCACCTCCACACCGAGGCCGGGAAGAGCAAGCTGTACGTCATCGACGACAAGAGCGTCTACGGCACCGGTCTCACCTCCGGCTTCACCGCCGAGTTCGAGAGGCTCGGCGGGACCGTGGTCGGTACGGAGCAGGTCGATCCCGGCCGGACCGAGTTCTCCGACCTGGTCGCGAGCGTCCGGGAATCGGGCGCCGACGCCGTCTACTTCGGTGGCTACTACGACACCGCGGGACCGCTCTCCAAGCAGCTCAAGCAGGCCGGGACCGACATCCCCCTGATGGGCGGCGACGGCATCCTCACCGAGGGATACGTCACGTCCGGCCCGAAGACCGACGGCGACCTCGCCGTCAACATCGGTGTGGCCGCGGAAGATCTGGCGGGCGGAGCGGACTTCGTCACCCGGTACGACGAGGCCGGGTACAAGGACACGGCCAACTGGTACGGACCGTACGCCTACGACGCGACCTGGAGCCTCATCGAGGCCGTCAAGTCCCTCGTGACGGCCAACGGCGGCACTCTCCCCCAGAACGCCCGAGCGAAGATGCAACAGGCCGTGTCCCGGCTCGACTTCGACGGTGTCACCGGCCACGTCGCCTTCGACGAGTACGGCGACACACGCAACCGGGGCCTCACGGTGTGCTCGGTGGCCGGCGGCCGCTGGTCCACCGTCACCAGCGGAGCCACGCCTTCCTGACGTCCACGGGCCGAAGGGCCGATACGCGTACCCGTCACGGAAGTTGAAAGCCGGTCCGAACACCAGGGCAACCGCGACCGGCTCCTGGGTGTCTAGGCAGCGACACGTCATCCGGTTCGCCGTGGGGGACGGCGAGTCCCGCGATCCCGAAGGGGGATTCCATGCGCATCCGCCCGGCCACCGCCGCCGCACTCCTCGCCACCACCCTCTCCGCATCGGTGGTACCGGCAGCCGCCCATGCGGCGGACGCGGCCACGCCCAGCGACACCATGTTCTCGAACGTCGTCGTCGACGGCGGCAAGGACATCGTGCTCGGCCTGACCACCAAGAAGACCGTCACGATCACGTGGACAGCAACGGACCCGGACGGTGTGGCCGCTTCCTGGGCCTACCTGTGGCACGGCCCCGACACCGATGACGCCGACGGCCGACTGCCGCTCTACGCGCCCGCGGGCACGTGCACGGTGTCGCCCACCGACCGTGCCACCTCCACCTGCAAGGTGAGCTTCGGTGTGGACGCCGCGCGGGACTTCGACGACATCGGCCTCGCCGGGACCTGGAAGGTGCTCGCGGAAGCACAGGACACGAACGACGACTGGACAGCCGTCGATGTCGCCGGCACGGCGCGGTTCAAGCGATACGCCAAGGTCACGGTGAACGCGTCGCCCGAGCCGGTGAAGAAGGGCAGGACCATCACGGTCACGGGCAAGCTGAGCCGCGCCAACTGGGAGACCGGCACCTACACCGGTTATGAGGGCCGGTCGGTCCAACTCCAGTTCCGCAAGAAGGGGAGCAGCACCTACACGACGCTCAAGACCATCACCAGTGGCGGCAGCGGCACTCTGAAGACCACCACGAAGGCCACGGCGGACGGCTACTTCCGCTTCGTCTTCTCCGGCAGCTCCACCACCGGCCCGGCCACGGCCGCCGGGGACTTCGTCGACGTCAAGTGACGACGCCGGGGCCTCGACCAAGTCCTCCGCCTCCCGCCCGCCCGTCCGTCCCGGTCCGCCCCTACCGGGACGCGCGGGACGGACTGGGCAGACGGAACCGACCGGGCGGACGGGGGCCGGCACCCTTCGCATCGAAGGGCAGTTCGTCTCGCTACTGCTCGTCGCGCGTGGCGACCCGTGCGGCGACCTCGGTCCTGACCGTCTCGCGCAGTTCGTCCGGCGTGAAGCCGAAGGTGCGCAGGACCTGCGCGGCCGTGCTCTCCTCGGCTCGGATCAGGCCCAGCAGCATGTGCTCCGTGCCGACCCATTCGTGCCCCAGGTCGACCGACGCGTGGCGCGCCTGCTCGATGGCCTCCTTGCTCTCCGGGCGGAAGGCGATGTGACCTCGCAGCGCCTTCTCCCCGGCCGGCGGCAACGCTTCCTCGATCGCCGCGCGGACGCGCTGCTCGGACTCGGCTTTCGCCAGCAGCAACTCGCATGCCAAGCCCTGTGGTTCGCCGAGCAGGCCGAGCAGAAGGTGTCCGGTGCCGATGAAGTCGTGCTTGTACGTCCGGGCGGCTTCCTGCGCCAGCACGATGCTGTGCCGGTTGAGGTTGGTGAACCGCTCGAACGGCGCGGGCGCGTGCCGTTGCTGAGCGGCCTGCTTGGAGACCCCGATGGCGTCGCCGATCTGGGTCCAGGACGCGCCGGTCCGCTTGGCCTTGCTGACGTAGTGGTCGATGAGCTGGTCACCGAGGTCGGACAGCGTCTGGGCACGAAGACGCGCCTCGCTGATGCGGGCCAGTTCGTCGGCTTCGGGAAGTTCCTCGTCGAGTCGGGCGATCAGATCGGCGAGGCTGATGTCGAGTGGACTCATGCGTCAATCTTAAGTTGACGATCCCCAATCGTCAACTTGTAATTGACGCTACTCGAAGGCTCCGGTCATCGGCTCGGGAGGGAGCGGGGCAGCCCGAACCAGGGAAGCACGCTGTTGTCGAATCGGGTCAGGGCGCGGATCCGATCGCCTGTGAGCGTGAGGACGTAGAGGCCGACCCCGTGGCTGATGCCGTCCGGGGTGCGCAGGTAGGCCCCGAACGCCGGCTGGCCGTTGGCTCGCGACGGGACGAGGTCGAACCTGCGGCCGGCGTCGAACAGAGCGGCGCAGAAGCGGGCCACGACGTCCCGGCCCTGGTATTCGAAGGGCATCGGCGGCATCGACATGAAGACGTCGTCGGTCAGGAGGTCCACCAGCGCGTCGACGTCCGCGGACTCCCACGCGCGGACGAACCTCCCCACGATCGCGTCCTCGGACGGTGAGCCGGCGGCGGGAGGTGGCTGGTGTCCGGCGGCCGACGGCTGGTCCCTTCGCAGTCCGGCGCGTGCTCGTTTGAGGGCGCTGTTGACGGAGTCGACGCTGGATTCCAGGATGTCGGCCACCTCGCTCGCCTTGAAGCCCAGCACGTCGCGCAGGACGAGGACGGCGACCTGGCGGGGCGGCAGGAGCTGAAGGGCGGTCACGAAGGCCAGCGAGACGGATTCGGTCCGCTCGTAACGGGCCTCCGGGCCGAGCGGCGCCTCGGCCGCGTCCTCCAGGAGGGAGCCGGGATACGGCTGCAGCCATACGATCTCGCCGAGCCGGGTCGGCTCGGGCGGTTCGACTCCGGGCACGTTCCACTCCTTGGCCGGGCGCCGGGCCTCCGCGCGGCGCGCGTCGAGACACCGATGGGTCGCGATCCGGTAGAGCCAGGTGCGCAGCGAGGCGCGTCCCTCGAACCCGCCGAGACTCTGCCAGGCGGTGAGCAGGGTGTTCTGGAGGGCGTCCTCGGCGTCCTCGAAGGATCCGAGCATGCGATAGCAGTGCACCTGGAGCTCTCGGAGGTGCGGCTCGGTCAGCTCCCTGAACGCGTCGCCGTCCCCGGCCCGCGCCCTCTCGATCAGATCGGCTGCCTTCATCGTCACCGTCTCCTCATTCCGAGCCCCGTCCGCTTCCGAGCCCCGCCACTTCCAAACCCTGCCGCTTCCGAGCCCCGCCGCTTTCGAGCCCCGCCACGCTTCCATCCTGTACAGGCGCCGGCCGGCCGGAGAACTGGGCGGTCGGGCGGCGCCCAGTTCTCGTCCCGGCCGACGCCTGCATCTACGTGGTCGTCGACAACGTAGGCGCGAGGAGGGATCGGACATGGGAAAGATCGTGATGAGCGGGCCGCAGAACGTCTCGCTCGACGGAGTGGTCCAGGACCCGGACGGTGCGGAGGGCTTCGAGCTGGGCGGCTGGTTCCCCCGGTTCGGGGGCGGGGATCTCGCAGAGTGGAACAAGATCGCGCTGGAGGAGGCACTGCAGGCGGAGGCCTGGCTGCTGGGCCGCAAGAGCTACGAGTTCTTCGGGGTGCGGTGGCGGCCCCGGAACGGCGAGCTGGCCGACCGGTTGAACAGCATGCCGAAGTACGTCGTGTCCTCGACCCTCGAAGAACCCGACTGGGAGAACTCGACGGTTCTGCGGGGCGACGTCGTGAGCGAGGTCTCGAAACTGAAGCGAGAGCTGGACGGAGAGATCGTCGTCCCCGGCAGCCATCGGCTCGGTCGTACGCTGATCGAGGCCGGCCTGGTCGACGAGGTGCGGCTGGTCGTCTTCCCGGTCGTGCTCGGGGCCGGCGAACGGTTCTTCGGCGAGGCCTGCGGCACGAAGCCCCTGCGCCTGGTGGAGGCAAGGACCATCGGCGACGCCCTGGCCTTCCTGACGTACGAGTTCGTCCAGAGCCCCTGAGGCCGACCTGGAGCCCGCGGTCGCGGTGTCCGGCGT
>NZ_JBHYXD010000114.1:0-10880 GCF_042751995.1 Streptomyces sp. NPDC059371
GCCGGAAATCGGCGGGGCCTTCGAGGCGTCGGGTGGGGCGTCAGGCGATCTTCTTGTAGCGCAGGGCGACGTAGTCCGAGGCCGGGTGGCCGCTGATGTCACCGCTGTTGATGTTCGCGGTCGAGTAGTTCATGTCCGTCGCCGGGCTGCTCTCGGAGTAGTAGTAGAAGGTGCCCGTGTCCTGGTTCTTCCAGCCCGCGAAGATGACGGCGTGCTCGGAGTAGTCGTTCAGCGCGTCACCGGGCAGGAGGTCGGCCTTGCTGATCTGCGTGCTCGCGCTGGGAAGCGTCTCGGTCGTCAGGGAGCTGGTGAGGTGCCAGGCCATGGAGACGAAGCCGGAGCAGTCGGTGCGGTAGGAGTGGTCGCCGTCGACGTCCGCAGCGGAAGCGCCCTGGTCGTACTGGACGTTGCGGCTGTACCAGTTCCTGGCCCGGTCCATGACCTCGCTGCGGTAGATGGTGCCGCCCTGGACGGACTTCGGCGGCGCCGACGGCACGTAGGCGCAGTTGTTCGCGTAGGCCGACAGCAGGCTCTGGGTCCAGCCGGAGGCATCCACCGGGTCGTCGGAGTGGTACGTGACGTCGCTGCCGTCGCCGTCGGTCGGGTCGGCGTCGGAGTACCAGTACATACCGCCGCTGGTGCGGCCGTAGTAGAGGCCGCCGCCCGGCGAGGAGAGCGAGTCGACCGCCGACCAGCCGCTCGCCTTGAGGACCGAGAGGTCCCAGTCGTTCACTCCGTTGATCTTGTAGCTGAGCAGCCGGCCGTCCGCGGTCGAGGCGACGATGCGGTCGTCGCCCGCCGCGGCGAGCGTCTTGAGGACGAAGCCGGTGTCGATCACGACGTGCTGGCCTATGTGGGCCGAGCCCGCGGGCTTGGGCTGCGAGACGACGTACTGGTGGAGCTGGCCGTCGACGGTGCCGTAGAGGTGGCCGGCTCCGTCGTAGACCATCTTGTCGAAGGTCCAGCCGCCGTCCCAGATCTTGACGACTCCCGCGACCCCGAGGGAGGTGTTGTTCGTCTGGATGTCGACCCGGTAGAGGTCGCCGGTGGTCGACGTGACCAGGACCGTGTTGAAGTTGAGCGTCGCCATCGCCTTGGGCGTGAAGCCGAGGTTCGGGCCGATCAGCGTCTTGACGCGGTTGCCCGTGTCCGGCGCGATCTGCGTGTACGTCAGCCGTCCGTCCGACAGCGTGCCGTACATCGACACGTCACCGGAGCACGACGCGACGGCGTGCGCGGCGCCGGCGGTGGTCGCCACCATGCCGAGGGACATCGCGCCGACGGCGGCGACTGCTGCGGTGGTACGGCGGACGGCGTGGCTGAACTTCATGATCTCTCCTGCGGTGTGAAGTCGAACGGGCGAAGGCACGTCACCGACCGCCCGGCTGCCCTGCAGGTGCAGCCGTGGAGGTCGTCCCGGGTGTGTCGCCCGGTGGCAAGAACTACTTTCGCCGCAGGTCACGAGGGGTGGAAGAGAGATCGACTGGACGCAAACGTCCTTGGCCTGTTACGTCCTGACAGGGCATCGGAAAGCCCCGGGACGCCACACTCGGCACCCCGGGGCCGGCCGGTCCGCGTGAAGCGCGCGGGCCTCAGGAATCCGCCGGGCGCCTCGGTGGGGTGAAGGTGTACAGGTCGAGGATGTCCGGCGGCGGAGCCACTCCCGGACCGCCGGCGCGCACCCAGGCCACGATGTCCTCGGTCGCGTCGGGGTCGTTGACGAGTCCGAGCCAGACGGGCCGTGCGCCGGCGGCCCGGCCCGCGGCGGACGGCTGTACGACGATGACGTTGGCCTGGTCGCAGACGTCGAGGCACTCGGAGACGCGCACCGGTACCTCCGCGCGCAGCCGCGCGGTCTGTGCGGCGTGATCCACTCCGGTCACCTTGGGACTGCCGCAGCAGCAGTCCCGGCACACGACGACCCGGCACGGCACGGGTCCGCCCACCGCCACGGGCTCCCCTGGTATCTCTTCCGAAGGTGTCTCGGGCACAGCACACCACTCCCCTCCCGGGGAGATCCGCCCCGGTGTCGCTCGAGGAGGCGACCGCGTGAGTCTCCTGGCTCCCGGATCTCCGAACGCTCCGCCTTCCCACCCCGGTCGGGGCGGTGGCCTGCCGCAGCGCACTCACCGATCACAGTGGCGGGACCGCGCCGGATTCACACCGGCTTCCTCGTTCCGCCGTCGCCCTATGTCGCCGATCATCATGTCATCCACCGATGTCGATGTCCGTCGGCCGCCAGCGCCTCGCGGCTCCGGCGGCTGGGATGGGTCCATGACTTCTCAGCGAGACATGAACGGCAAGGTGGCCCTCGTGACCGGCGGGAGCCGGGGCATCGGGGCCGCGACGGCGCTGCGGCTGGCCCGCGAGGGCGCGGACGTGGCGATCACCTATGTGAGCGGCAAGGAGGCCGCGGAGGACGTCGTACGGGGTGTCGAGGCGCTCGGGCGCAGGGGGATCGCCCTGCGCGCGGACGCCTCCGACGCGGCGGAGGCCGGCACGGTGGCGGACCGGGTCGTCGCGGAGTTCGGGCGGCTCGACGTCCTCGTCAACAACGCGGGGGTGGGTGTCCTGGGTCCGCTCGCATCCCTGACCCTGGCGGACGTGGACCGGGTGCTCGACGTGAATGTCCGGGGGGTCTTCCTGGCTTCCCGGTCAGCCGCGCCGCACCTCGGGGACGGCGGGCGGATCGTCACGATCGGCAGTTGCATGACACAGCGTGTCCCCGGTCCGGGAGGGACGCTCTACGCGATGAGCAAGTCCGCGCTGATCGGCCTGACCAAGGCACTGGCGCGGGAACTCGGCGGCCGCGGGATCACCGCCAACATCGTCCATCCGGGTCCCGTCGACACGGACATGAACCCGGCGGACGGCCCCTACGCACCGGGCCAGAGCGCACTGACCGCCGTGGGCCGCTTCGGCGCCGCCGACGAGGTCGCGTCGGTCGTCGCGTATCTGGCGGGCAGCGAGGCGGGATACATCACGGGGGCGGAGTTCGCGGTGGACGGCGGACACGCGGCGTGACAGCCGAAGCGCGGGTGCGGGGCGGCCCGGCAGGCGATGCGCTCCTGCCGGGGCAACCCCATGCGGGCGATTCCCCTGCCGGGGGGACAGCAGCCCCTACCGGGGGAGCCCTTGCCGAGGGGACAGCAGCCCCTGCCGGGGGAGCCCTCGCCGAGGGGACCGGCTCCTGCCGGGGGGCAACCCATGCGGGGGGGGGCAGCCGCTACCGGGAGAGCCCCTGCCGGGGGGGCAGCCCCTGCCGGGGGGCAGCTCCTGACGAGGGGCAGCCCCTGCAGGGAGGCAGCTCCTGACGAGGGGCAGCCCGTGCAGGGAGGCAGCCCCCACCGGAGAGCCCCTGCCGGGGGGACCGGCTCCTGACGAGGGGCAGCCCATGCGGGGCCAGTCCCTGCGCGCGATGAGCCCTGGGGGCAGCCCCTCTCGGGGAGGGGGGAGTGTCCACGGCGCAGGGGCCCCGTCCGGGCGGCCTCTGCGCGGGCCTCGGCGGCACTATGCCCGGACGGGGGCGGAACCGGGTCGCTCAGCCGCCCAGTTCCTGGTGACGTGCCGTCAGGCGGGACTCTCCCTCCTCCGTCAGGGAGCCGAAGAGGCGCAGGCGGGAGACGCCGCCGTCCGGGAAGATGTCCACGCGCGCGTGTGTGGCGACGGCGGGTGCGGCGAGGGTGAAGCGGTGATTGGTGTCGGGCTGGAGCCGGGTGCGGGGCAGGATCTCCGTCCACTCCCCCGCGTCTCCGTCGTCACCGTCGCGCACCGACACCGAGGCCCATCCGGCGCTGTTGCCCTTCAGATACGCCGTGTCGATCTCGATGGCGCGGATCTCGGACCGGGCGACGAGCCTGTAGCGGATCCAGTCGTTGCCGTCGTCGCGTCGCCTGCGGGTCTCCCAGCCGTCGTCCATCTTGCGCGAACGGCCGGGCTGGATGGTGTTGGTGGCGGGTGAGTAGAAGAGGTCGGAGGCGTCCTCGACCTGTCCGCCGTTCTCCAGGGCGACCACGTCGAAGGTGCCGAGGGCGGACAGCCAGCGCGGGTCGGGCACGACCTCGCCGTACACCCGCAGCCGCGCGATGCCCCCGTCGGGGTGCTGGTTGACCCGCAGGTGGGTGAAGCGCTGTTCGACGGAGACGGCGAACCCGTTGGCCGCGTGACCGCCGACCGGCGTGCGCGGTACCAGAGTTGTCCACTTCACCTCGTCCGCCAGGAGTTCCCCGGGTGAGGGTGAACCGGGCACCGAGGCGCCCTCGACCGACACCGCCTGCGGATAGTTGCCGCGGAAGTGGGCGGTGTCGACGACGATCCCGCAGATCACACCGGGGGCGCCGAGCCGCACCAGGGCCCAGTCGTGGTCCTCGGCGGTCGGCCACGGGTGCTCGGCGGAGGCGCCACGGCGCCGCCGGGTCTCCCAGCCGTCCATGACCTTGCCCTTGTGACCGAAGTGCTCGGGGTCGAACGCGGCGGCCCCGGCCACGAGAAGGTTCTCGCGCTGGGCGAAGAACTCGTCGTTGGCGGCGACGACGCCAGCGCCGAGCTGCCGGTCCGCCAGGTTGGCGTACCGGGTGAAGGGGAAGTCGGCGGTGCGGTAGTCCGCGTACGGGTCACCGCCTCCGTAGGGGTGCGCGTCTCCGGTGAAGCTCTGGGTCGCCGTCACGGTGATCAGGGGTTCCTTTCGGGAGTCGGCCGCCGCGGGGCGGGAGGATCAGGTCGGGGCGAGGGGATTCCGTCGGAGCGGAAGGATCAAGGCGTACGGGTCAGCAGGTGACCCCGCGGATCGGTGAACTCGCCGTCCGCGAAGACGCGTTCGCCGCGCAGCCAGGTCGACTTCACGACACCGCCGAGGGTCCTGCCCTCGTACGCCGTCACCCGGTTGCGGTGCTGGAGCGCGGCGGGGTCGACGGTGAAGGTCTCGTCGGGGGCGAACACCGCGAAGTCGGCGTCGTGGCCCACCGCGATGGCACCCTTCCTGCCGCCCAGGCCGACCAGTTCGGCCGTGCGGGAGGACATCCAGCGGACCACGTCCTCCAGCCCGTGACCGCGCCCGCGAGCTTTGGTCCAGACGGCGGCGAGACTCAGCTGGAGGCCGGAGATGCCGCCCCAAGCGGTCGCGAAGTCGTCCGTCTTGAGGTCGGCGGTCGACGGGGAGTGGTCGGTGACCACACAGTCGATGGTGCCGTCGGCCAGCGCCTGCCACAGCAGGTCCTGGTTGGCGGCCTCGCGGATGGGCGGGCAGCACTTGAACTCGCTGGCGCCGTCCGGGACTTCCTCGGCGGTCAGGGTGAGGTAGTGCGGGCAGGTCTCCACCGTGAGCCGGACGCCGTCCGCCTTGGCCGCGGCGATCCGCGGGAGCGCGTCGCTCGACGACAGGTGCAGCACGTGCACCCGCGCGTCGAGACGCCTGGCCTGCGCGACAAGGTTCTCGATGGCGGTGTCCTCGGCGTCCCGGGGGCGCGAGGCGAGGAAATCGGCGTACCTGCGGCCGCCCTTCCGCGGGGCGGCGGCCAGGTGGTGCGGGTCCTCGGCGTGCACGATCAGCAGGCCGCCGAAGCCGGCGATCTCGGCGAGGGACCGGGCGAGCTGCTCCTGATCGAGTTCGGGGAACTCCTCGACCCCGGAAGGCGACAGGAACGCCTTGAACCCGAACACCCCGGCCTCGTGAAGGGGTTGGAGATCCTTGACGTTGCCGGGCAGCGCGCCGCCCCAGAAGCCGACGTCGATGTGCGCCTTGGAGCGGGCGACGTCCTGTTTCGTACGGAGGTGGTCGACCGTCGTCGTCGGCGGAAGGGAGTTGAGCGGCATGTCGATCAAGGTGGTGATGCCACCGGCGGCCGCGGCGCGGGTCGCGGTCCAGAAGCCCTCCCACTCGGTGCGGCCGGGGTCGTTCACATGGACGTGGGTGTCGACGAGTCCGGGCAGCAGGACGTCGTCACCGAAGTCCTCGAACCGGGCGCCGGACGGCACCTCGGCGTCGTACGGCAGCACGGCCGTGATCGTCCCCGCGGCGACCGCGACCGAAGCGGCGCGCGTCCCTTCGGGCGTGATGACGCGCGTCGAGCGCAGCACCAGTTCGGCATCGGACACCCGGACCCCTCTCTCCGCCGCCGTCGGCTCCCGTTGCCGTCGGGTTGCTTCCGCGTAACGGAATTCAACTTTCTGTTGAAGAAGTCTTCACCTCGGCCTCCGCCCCGTCAAGGGCTCATTTCTCCACCCTTCCCCGGCCCGGCCGACATCCGCCTCCGCTGCGCCCCGATCGGATGTTTTCCGCATAATGAAATCTCGATTCCGACAGGCAGAAGTAGCCTTGCCCTACCCGGTGGCCCGTCGACTGCCGGGTAGGCTGCGCTTCTGCCTGCCCGCCACCCGCCGCCGCCCCCTTCGAGAGTCTTCGGGTCACCCCGCTCGATACCGCGCCCCGAAAGGACCGCCGTGCCGCCGTCCAGCGCCAGCACCACCGGCCCCCGATCGTCCGCTTCCAGTGGCGGCGTCCAGTCCCTCGAGCGCGCCTTCGATCTGCTGGAGCGCATGGCGGACGCCGGGGGCGAGGTCGGTCTGAGCGAGCTCTCCGCGAGCAGCGGGCTGCCGCTGCCCACCATCCACCGGCTGATGCGCACCCTCGTGGTCTGCGGATACGTACGGCAGCAGGCCAACCGCCGGTACGCCCTCGGCCCCCGGCTGATCCGCCTCGGCGAGTCCGCCTCCCGGCTGCTCGGCACCTGGGCCCGCCCCTATCTGGCGCGTCTGGTGGAGGAGACCGGCGAGACCGCGAACATGGCGCTGCTCGACGGGGACGAGATCGTCTATGTCGCCCAGGTGCCGTCCAAGCACTCGATGCGCATGTTCACCGAAGTGGGCCGCCGGGTGCTCCCACACTCGACGGGCGTCGGCAAGGCGCTGCTGGCCCACACCCCGGACGACGAGGTGCGCGCACTCCTCGCCCGTACGGGAATGCCCGCCGCGACGGAGAAGACGATCACCACTGCGGACGGCTTCCTCGCCGCGCTCGACGAGGTGCGCCGGACCGGTTACGCGATCGACGACAACGAGCAGGAGATCGGCGTCCGCTGCCTGGCCGTCCTCGTGCCCGACTCCCCGACCGCCGCCGCGATCTCGATCTCCGGCCCGGCCGGCCGGGTCACCGAGGCCGCCACCGAGAAGATCGTGCCGGTGCTTCAGCAGGTCGCGGTGGAACTGTCGGAGGCCCTGGCCAGCTCGGGCCCGGGCATCGGCTGACCCGAACGCCGACGACGGCCGGGTAGCTCCGCCGCTGGTGTCGCGGCAGGGCGCCTCCGCCCTCGACACCACGACCGGGTCACTCCGTCCCTGGTGTCGGGGCCGGGTCACTCCGCCCCCGGCACCGCGACCGGTGTCCCCAGGCGCCCGTCCCTCATCTCCCGTACCGCGTCCGCCTCGCCGAGGCGGGCGCGGTCGTGCGTCACGAGGACGGTCGCCGTCGCGCGTTCACGGGTGAGCCGCAGCAGCAGATCGAGCACCGCCGTCCCGCGTTCCTGGTCGAGGGCGCTGGTCGGCTCGTCGACCAGCAGCACCGAGGGCTCGTTGACCAGCGCGCGGGCGATGTTCACCCGCTGCCGCTGACCGCCGGACAACTGGTGCGGACGCCGGTGCGCCAGGTCAACGAGCCCCACCTCGGCGAGCAACTCCCGTGCACGCCGCGTAACTTGACGGCGTCCGTCCAGGTGGCCCATCACCTGGAGCTGTTCCAGCACGGTCAGCGAGGGCAGCAGGTTGGGCTGCTGGAACACGATGCCGATCTCGCGCCGCCGCAGGACGGCCCGCTCGGCGGAGGTCAGCGCCCCCGCCTCCGTACCGCCGACGAGGACGCGCCCGCGGTCCGGGGCGACCAGGGTCGCGGCGACCGCGAGGAGGCTGGACTTGCCGGATCCGGAGGGACCGACGACGGCCGTCGTCGTGCCGGCCGGCACCCGCAGGCCGACACCGTCCAGAGCGGTCAGACGGCCGTCGCCGTCGGGGTAGGTGAGGGTGATGTCGTCGAGGGTCAGGCTCACGCGGCACTCTCCTGTGCGTCGGTCCTGTACGTCGGTTCGGCCGGTCCGGAGCCCCGGTGCGGGGCCGCCGGCGAGCCCGGCCGGGGTCCTCATCGGGCGCTCGCCAGCGCGGTCAGGGGGTCCACGGCCGTGACCCGGCGGACGGCGAGCCCAGCGCCGAGCGCCCCGAGGGCGATCGTCACGGCGGCGGGTCCGAGCACGGTCGTGACGTCCAGGGCGTACGGCACGTCGCCGCCCCGCACGAGTGCGCCGGCGCCGGCCGCGAGCCCGCTGCCGAGCAGCGTCCCGGCGGTGAGCATGAGGACGGCCTGGCCCAGCGCGTCGCGCAGGAGGTACGGCGTGGAGGCGCCCAGCGCCTTCAGGACCGCGATGTCGGGCGACCGCTGGATCGTCCAGACCGTGAAGAACGCCCCGGTGACGAGAGCCGAGATGACGAAGAGGAATCCGCGCATGAGCTGGAGCGAGCCGTTCTCGGCGCGGTAGGAGCCGATGGCGGTGAGGGCCTCGCCTCTCGTGAACGTCTTCGTGCCCGCGGCGCGGTCTCCCGCCCGCAGATCGGCTCCGTCGGTGCGCAGGGCGAGGACGGTCGCCGGACCGGAGAGGTCGGTCCACACGACGGGGGTGTGGCTGTACGAGGCATGGCCGGCCACGGCCGCGACGGTCAGCCCGGCGCCGCCGAGCACCACCCGGTCGCCCGGCCCCACACCGAGCGCCGCGGCGGCCTTCTCGGACAGCACGGCACGCCCGGGGGCGACTCCCGCCGGGGCGATGCCCGCGCCCGGCCGCACCGCGAAGGACGACACCGCGGCCGTACGGTCCCCGGCGGCGGCGTTCAGGGTGCGGACGCCGATCGGCTCGGCCGAGGTGACGCCGGGCCGCCCGGCCCAGGTCTCCCGGGCGCGGGCCGGCATCGGGGCGCCGGTGAAGGACACCGGCTGTCCCGCGGCCGGCGCGGCGAACGCGAGATGGTCGGCGGGCAGGGCGGTGACCGCCGAGGTGTTCTCCTCGGCGAGCCCGGCGGTCAGCCCGGACAGCAGGCCCACGAGCAGGGTGATCAGTACGACCACGGCTCCCATCAGGGCGAACCGCCCCTTGGCGAACCGTAGGTCTCTCCATGCGACGAACATGCTCCGAGCCTGCCGCCCGGACCCTGTCCGGGGCATCGCACCGGCGCATGCTTCAGCCGGGCCGAAGGAGGGCGTCCGGACCGCCGGGAGACGCACCGGGCGGAACCGGAGGACCGTCTGCTCACGGACCGGGGAGGGGGAGGGCGCCGGCGAAGGGAGCGGCCCTCTTTCAACCTTTCGGTTGACCGGGGCCGGCCGCTGTCCCGCCTACCCTGGAACGACCATGAATGTCCCCCGCCACTCCCCCGTCGTCGCCACCCTGCGGCTGTGCCTGTACGTCCTGCTCGCCGGCCTTCTCCTGCTGGCCGCCGTCCGTTCCGGGGACACCGGGCACCCGACGGCTGTCGTCCTGTCGGTCCTGGTGACGGGCGTGGTGCTCGTGGCGGGCGCGGTCTCCCCGACGGTGCACCGCTCACGGCGTACGGCCGCGCTGTGGGTGGCCGCCCTCGGCACGAGCTGGCTGGTGCTCGTCGCGCTCTCACCGGACGGGCTGTGGGTGGCCTTCCCTCTCTACTTCCTGCAGCTTCACCTGTTGCCGGTGCGCTGGAGTCTGCCCGCGGTCGCCCTGACCGCCGGGGCGGCCGTCGCGAGCTTCGTGGCGCACGGCGCTCCCCTCACCCCCGGCGCGTTCATCGGCCCGCTGCTCGGGGCGGGGGTCGCGGTCGCCACGGTCCTCGGGTACGAGGCGCTGTACCGGGAGAGCGAGCGCCGCCGCGAGCTGATCGAGGAGCTGATCGCCACCCGTGCCGAGCTGGCCGAGGCCGAACGCGCCGCGGGCACGCTCGCCGAGCGGGAGCGACTGGCCCGGGAGATCCACGACACGCTCGCCCAGGGCCTGTCCAGCATCCAGCTCCTGATGCGGGCCGCCCAGCGGCTGCTGCCCGCGGACTCCCCCGCCGCCCCGCACGTGAAGCAGGCCCGCGCGACCGCGCAGGACAACCTCGCCGAAGCCCGTCGCTTCGTCCGCGCGCTCACCCCTCCCGATCTGGAGCGCGGTTCGCTCGCCGCCGCGCTGGAGCGGCTGTGCCGGTCGGCCGCCGTGGACACGCCGAAGGTCCGCTTCTCCGTGAGCGGCACGCCGGCCGGGCTCCCGACCCCGTACGAAGTGGCCCTGCTGCGGATCGCCCAGTCGGCGCTCGGCAACACGCTGCGCCACGCGCACGCGGATCGCGTGGAGATCACGCTCAGCTTCATGGACACCTCGGTCGCGCTGGACGTGGTGGACGACGGCACCGGCTTCACCCCCGGCGACGTACGGCCGGGCCGGAACCGTCCGGACCGGCACCACCTGAACCGGGACCGCCCGGACGGAGACACCGCGGACGGCGACACCACGGACAGGGACTCGGCGGACGGGGACGCGGCGGGCGGAGACTCCGCCGACGCGGACATCGTCGGCGGAGACACGGCGGACGGGGGCTTCGGTCTGCCCGCGATGCGTTCGCGCGCGCGGTCGCTGGGCGGGACGTTCACCGTCGAGTCGGCTCCCGGTCAGGGCACCGCGGTGGCGGTCACGCTGCCGCTGCCCGTGCCCGCCACCGGGGAGCCGGCCGACGCGGACCGCAGCGCCGTCGGGAGCCGGGCATGACCGTCCGACTGCTGCTCGCGGACGACCACCCCGTCGTGGGCCCCCGCGGGGCCGCCGGGGGGTGCCCCGAGCCCGCGAGGGCGATCGCGCGCGTGGGGGCGCCGCGCGGGGCGGCGGGGGGGCGGGGCG
>NZ_JBHYXD010000114.1:10890-19361 GCF_042751995.1 Streptomyces sp. NPDC059371
CCCCGTCGTCCGCGCCGGACTGCGCGCGGTGCTGTCCGCGGAGCCGGACTTCGAGATCGTCGCGGAGGCGGCGACGGCGGAGGCCGCGGTGGAGCGGGCCGGGGCGGGCGATGTGGACGTCGTCCTCATGGACCTCCAGTTCGGCGCCGGGATGCACGGGGCGGAGGCCACGGCTGCCATCGCGGCACGCCCGGGCGCACCCCGGGTCCTCGTCCTGACCACGTACGACACCGACGCGGACATCCTCGCCGCGGTCGAGGCGGGCGCCTGTGGCTACCTCCTCAAGGACGCCCCTCCCGAGGAGCTCTCCGCCGCCGTGCGCACCGCCGCCTCGGGTCACTCGGCGCTCGCCCCGAAGGTCGCCGACCGGCTCATGGACCGCATGCGCACCCCGGCCACCGCCCTCAGCCGTCGTGAACTCGAGGTGCTCGAACTGGTCAAGGACGGTCTCTCGAACCAGCGGATCAGCAAGGAGCTGTTCCTGAGCCAGGCGACCGTGAAGTCCCATCTGGTGCACATCTACGCGAAGTTGGGCGTGGACTCCCGCACGTCGGCCGTGGCGGCGGCCACCGAGCGGGGTGTCATCCGCAGGGGGCGCTAGGCCGTGTCCCAGCAGCTCAGAGGCGGGTTCGGTGCGGGGGTTCCCCGAAGAGTTCGACCGCGCTGCGGACGTCGGCGAGGCGGGTGGCGAGAGCACTCACCGAGCCGATCGCACCCGCGACCAGGAGGAGCGAGCGGCGCAGCCGGGGAATCTCCGGCATGCCTCCGGCGGCCATCGCGGCGAGGGACGCGAGCTCGTCCTCGGCGATACCCCGGTCGGGAAACTCGACCGGATGGACGGCGAGTTCACGGCGCAGCCGGGCGACGGCGGTACGCAACCCCGCCACCCTCGGATCCTCGTCGCTGCCCGTCACCGGTCTCTGCCCCAAGCTCCGCAACACAGCTCTCCCCCTCGCGCACGCTGTTGTGCGTCGGTCCGCCCATGTCGGCTTCAGCCCCCGTGGCGGTGGTCAGGCGCCTGGGGACGCGGGCCAGTAAACGCCACCCGGTGCGCCGGGCGCCACTGCGCGGACCGAAATTCAGCCTGGGGACACCCCGGTGACGGCCGGGGTTCCGTGGCATGCCCGGGCCTGGCCGGGTATGCAGGGGACATGACGGAGAACAAGGGCGAGGTGGCGGGGCTGGTGCTGGCGGCCGGAGGCGGACGGCGCCTCGGGGGCCGCCCCAAGGCGCTGCTGCCCCATCGGGGGCGGCCCCTCGTCGAGCACGCGGTGGAGGAGCTGCGGGCCGGCGGCTGCGCCCGCGTCCATGTCGTGCTCGGCGCCCGGGCCGACGCCGTACGGGATCAGGCGTCGTTGGCCGGGTGCGTCCTCGTGGACAACCCCCGCTGGGAGGAGGGCATGGGCTCCTCGCTGCGAGCCGGGCTCGACTCGCTGGCGGACTCGGGGGCGCGGGCCGCGCTGGTGTCGCTGGTCGACCAGCCGGGGATCGGCCGGGAGGCGGTGGCCCGGGTGCTGGCCGCGTACGCCTCTCCGCTGACGCTCGCCGCGGCGGCGTACGACGGTGAACGCGGCCATCCGGTGCTGTTCGGGGCCGGTCACTGGGCCGGGATCGCGGCGACCGCCACCGGCGACCGGGGGGCGCGCGCCTACCTGACGGCCCACGGCGACGCCCTCATCCTCGTCGAGTGCGGGGACGTGGCGCGGGCGTACGACATCGACACGGAGGCCGACCTGATCCACCTTGAGTGAACGGGGTGGCACCGAGCGCCACCTTCCGTCGATCTGGAGATTCTCGACATCAACAAACCATTGAACTTCCACCATGAGGAAATTAGTATCCACTGCTCAGAAGCGCCTCGCCGTGCCGAAGGCGCCCGGCCCCGGTCCGCGTATGCCACGGCACCGGGTGCCAGGCGCGGTGACGCCTTCCGTGGTTCGCTCGTTCGACCGGCATGCGGCGCGGCCGCAGGCCCCGTACGCGGATCGCCATGACCAGCTCGCCCGCACGCAGCTCGCTGAAGGAGTGACAGCTCATGTCCGCACCAGCGCCGTCCCCGCTGGCCATCGTCGACGCCGAGCCCCTGCCCCGGCAGGAGGAGGTCCTCACCGAAGCGGCCCTCGCCTTCGTGGCCGAGCTGCACCGGCTGTTCACACCCCGGCGTGACGAGCTCCTCGCCCGCCGCGCGGAGCGGCGCGCCGAGATCGCCCGCACCTCGACGCTCGACTTCCTCCCGGAGACCGCCGCGATCCGCGCGGACGACTCCTGGAAGGTGGCCCCGACGCCGGCCGCGCTCGAGGACCGCCGGGTCGAGATCACCGGCCCCACCGACCGCAAGATGACGATCAACGCGCTGAACTCCGGCGCCCGCGTCTGGCTCGCGGACTTCGAGGACGCCTCGGCGCCCACCTGGGAGAACGTCGTCCTCGGCCAGCTCAATCTGATGGACGCCTACACCCGGAGCATCGACTTCACCGACCCGGGCTCCGGAAAGTCGTACGCCCTCAAGCCGGACGCCGAGCTCGCGACCGTCGTGATGCGGCCGCGCGGCTGGCATCTGAACGAGCGTCATCTCGTCGCCGCCGACGGCACGCCCGTTCCCGGCGCGCTCGTCGACTTCGGTCTCTACTTCTTCCACAACGCGCGGCGGCTGCTCGACCTCGGCAAGGGCCCGTACTTCTATCTGCCCAAGACCGAGTCCCACCTCGAAGCCCGCCTGTGGAACGACGTGTTCGTCTTCGCGCAGGACTACGTCGGCGTCCCGCGGGGCTCGGTCCGCGCGACCGTCCTGATCGAGACGATCACGGCCGCGTACGAGATGGACGAGATCCTCTACGAACTCCGCGACCACGCCTCCGGGTTGAACGCGGGCCGCTGGGACTACCTGTTCTCCATCGTCAAGAACTTCCGTGACGGCGGGACCAAGTTCGTCCTGCCGGACCGCAACGCGGTCACGATGACGGCCCCGTTCATGCGGGCGTACACCGAACTCCTCGTCCGCACCTGCCACCGGCGCGGCGCCCACGCGATCGGCGGCATGGCCGCGTTCATCCCCTCGCGGCGCGACGAGGAGGTCAACAAGGTGGCCTTCGAGAAGGTCAAGGCCGACAAGGACCGTGAGGCGGGCGACGGCTTCGACGGCTCGTGGGTGGCCCATCCCGACCTCGTCCCGATCGCGATGGCCTCCTTCGACGCCGTCCTCGGCGACCGGCCGAACCAGAAGGACCGGCTGCGCGAGGACGTGTCGGTCGCGGCCGGTGACCTCATCGCCGTCGACTCGCTCGACGCGCGGCCGACGTACGACGGTCTGGTCAACGCCGTGCAGGTCGGCATCCGTTACATCGAGGCCTGGCTGCGCGGCCTGGGAGCCGTCGCCATCTTCAACCTCATGGAGGACGCCGCCACCGCCGAGATCTCGCGCTCGCAGATCTGGCAGTGGATCAACGCGGGTGTCGTCTTCGAGCACGACGGCAGGACCGTGGCGGCCACCCCGGAGCTGGCCCGCGAGATCGCCGCGCGAGAACTCGCGGACATCCGCGCCGAGATCGGCGAGGAGGCCTTCGCGGCCGGCCGCTGGCAGCAGGCGCACGACCTGCTCCTGAAGGTCGCGCTGGACGAGGACTACGCGGACTTCCTCACCCTGCCCGCCTACGAGCAGCTCACCGGCTGACCCGGCTCAGTCCGCCGCGCCCGCTCCGTCCGCCGTACGGTCCGAGTGGCCCAGGGATCTCTCCGGGGCCACTCGGTCGCGCACCAGGCGCTTGACCGCGGTGGGTTCGGGGAAGCCCTGTTCGCGGCGGTCCCAGATCACCTCGTCGTTGACCCGGACGACGAAGACACCGCCGGTGCCCGGCTTCAGGGACAGTTCGTCGAGCTCCGCCTCGAAGGTGGTGAGCAGTTCCTGGGCCAGCCAGGCCGCGCGGGGGAGCCAGCGGCACTGGGTGCAGTACTCGATCTGGACCCGCTGGACGTCCGTCATCCCAGATGCACCGACCAATCCTGTTCCGCCGCCGGTTTGCCGTGCAGGTCGGGGACGCGCTTGAGCCAGTCCGGGCGGCCCCGCTGGGTCCGCTCCGCGCGGTCGGCGTCCTCGGCCGCGAGCTGTTCACGGCTCGGGAAGTCCGTGGGGAGCCAGGCGGCCGAGGCGCGGACACGGGCGAGGAGGTAGCCGACGTACGCCTCGCGGACCGCGTCGGGGCTCGCGAAGCCCGGCTCGTCCATGAGCCAGGCGTCGGGCACCTGCGCCAGGACCGTGCGCAGCAGTTCCTCGGTGACCTTCGGCGCCAGTTCTGCGTCGGCCGCGCGGGTGTCCGGGCCGTGGCCGCCGAGCGCGTGGCTCCTGAAGTCGTACGCCTTCTCCGGCGCCGAGGCGTCCCAGCGGTGGTGGAAGACGAGGGCGGCGCCGTGGTCGATGAGCCACAGGCGGGGCGGCGCGATACCGAGGGTGGGCCAGATCATCAGGTTCGAACTGTGCACCGTGCGGTCCACGTTGACCGTGAGGGCGTCCAGCCAGATCACCTTGCCCGCCTCCAGCGGGTCGACCGGGAACGTCCGCGCGACCTCGGGGGTGAAGTCCTTCGCGCCCGGCAGGTAGTCCATGCCGAGGTTGAGCCCGGCGCTGGCCCGGAGCAGGTCCTGGACCTCCTGATGGGGTTCGTGCTCGCCGGAGGCCGGGTCGAAGTGGACGAGGACCAGTTCGGGGAAGCGCAGACCGAGGGCCCGGGCCAGCTCACCGACGATGATCTCGGCGACCAGCGCCTTGTGACCCTGGGCGGCCCCCGTGAACTTCACGACGTAGGTGCCCAGGTCGTCGGCCTCGACGAGCCCCGGCAACGAGCCGCCCTCGCGCAGGGGTGCGAGGTAGCGGGTCACGGTGACGTCATTCAGCATTTTCCCAGGCCATCCGAGTCTTCAGCCTGCCTTCCGGTCGTCCCGTCGGCGACGGTGGGCCCCTTGCTCCAGGTGTCCGGCATGGAGTGACCATAGTAACCGCGCGTCATCATCGGCGAGGGGCGCCGACCGCCGCGAGCACGACGACTCCCCGTCGGCGGCGCGCGGCCGCCCCGGAGCGGCCCGGTCGGGGGCCGCGGGTGTCAGGTCCCGGCCAGCGGGTTCGGCAGCGGGACGTAGCGGGCGGCGGCGCCGTCCGCGGATGTCCAGCGGAGCAGCAGGTTGGTCTTGCCCGGGAGGGTGGGTGAGGTGAGCAGGGCCGTGATCTCGGGGAGGTCGTGGTCCGAGCCGCAGCGGTGGAGTTCGCTTCGTACGGCGGGCCAGGGGTCCGTGCCGGGGAAGCGTTCGGCTAGGAGGGCGGCCAGTTCGGAGAGGTGGTTGACGACCAGGCAGTAGACGAGCCGTTCCCAGCCGGCCGCGCGGGTCACCTCCGGCAGCAGTTTCACGCCCTCCGCGTCCCGGAACAGGGCCTGGACGGGCATGCCGTCCCCGTCCACGGCCACCAGCGTGTTCTGCAGATGCGCCTCGACGACGACTCCGTGGCGGGCGAACGCCTCCAGCACCGGGGGCACGGTGTGGCGGAGGTACGCGTCCCACCAGTCGGCCGGGTCGGTGAGCCGGTTGAGCGGGCTGCCGTCGAAACCCTCGACCAGGGCGGCGGCGAGCAGCGGGGTGGCGCCGGGGAGAAGGTGCGGGCGCAGTCCGTCGCGGACCAGGACGGCGAGTTCCTCGAAGGCGAAGCCGGCGGTGCGGTATCCGCGGTCGCCGAGCCAGGCGGCGGGACCGTCCTGCGCGGCGAACGCGGCGGCGGTGGCCGCGTCGGTGGCGCGCACCTTCAGCAGGTCGTGCCGCCACAGCCGGCGGATGTCGTTGGTGATGCGGACGTCGAGGCTGAATTTGACGAACAGGTCGTCCTCGGGGGCGTAGAGGGTGCGGATCGCGGCTGTCGGCCGGAGCTGGCGGGCCGTCGGTCCGAGGCGCAGGAGACGGCCGTCGGCGAAGGCGTCCTGGATCGCCGGGGCGGACCCGGTCAGCGTCAACTGCCAGGGGTGGGCGGGGAGCAGCCGGTAGCCCGCGGGGGCCCGGCCCAGCGCGTCGAGGGCCCGTGTGTCGCCCTCCTCGACGACCGCGTCCTCCCGCACGGCGAGCAGTTCCAGCGGGAAGCGGGCGTACGCCTCGGGCGCGTACGGCAGCCAGCCGGAGACCGGGCCGCCGCCGCGGGTCTTGGGTGCCGGGTGATGCGGGTGCCCCATGATCAGGGACTGTTCGGACCTCAGATACGGGTCCTCGGGCGGCGGCGTGCGGGCGCGGGCGCGCAGGAGGGCCGCCACCACGTCCCGGCTGTCGGTCATCTCCGCGGGCAGCCCGGTGTTGTCCACGCCGGTGAACAGGCGCAGTTCCCCGGCGGCGAGTGCGATCAGCTCCGGGTGGGTGAGCCGCCGCCAGGCTCCGTCGGCGCGCAGCTCGGGTGCGAAGGGGCGTCGCGTGCCCCGTACGCGCAGCTCCCGGCCGCTCGCGCGCAGCCGGAACACGCCCGGTTCCCCCGTGGGTTCGGCGAGTTCGCGGAGGAGACAATTGAGCAACGGCGCGGCGGCGTACGCGTCGGCGGCCGCGTCCATGTCGCCAGCGGTGAGCTGGGGGAACACGGTCGGCTTGAAGTCCACGCGATCCATCCGGTCCATTCGATTCATACGGTGCACTGGTGATCAGTATGTCCGCCGCGGCGGACGATCACGACGCAGTCCCCGTACGCAAGGAGCCCGCCTGTGCCCCGTCCCTCCCCGCCCGACACCGAGGCCGCGTTCGCCGAGGAGCTGAGTGTCGTACGTCCCGGGCTGTCGGCGCCGTACGCGGAGGCGCTGCCCGGTGCCCGGGCCGCCGTGCTGACCCGGCTGTGGCGTGCGCTGGCCTGGGAGCCGCTGCCGTGGATCGCCCGCCGTGACACGGACGGTGAGGGCCTGACCCTCCGTCTGACGGACGGCCGCCGGCTGCGCGGCCCCCTCCCCGACCCGTACGCCACCGCCGCCTACGTGAGCGAAGTGCGGCTCGGTGAGCGGGTGTACGACCGCCCGGACGTCCTCGTCGACGCCCTCGGCGTGCCGCACGGTGGTGCCTTCTCGGCCGAACTCGCGGACAGTGTGGCCTCCTTGGCGCTGTCGCGGGCCGACCGGCGGCGGGACGAGGGGACCGGGCCGTCCGAGGCGAGCTGGGTGTGGGAGCAGCGGATCGTCGACGGGCATCCGTATCACCCCAACTGCCGTGCGCGGCCGGGGTTCTCGGTGGCCGAGCAGCTCGCGTACGGGCCCGAGCACCGGACGTCGGTGCGGCTGGGCCTGGTGGCGGTGGACGACGCGCTCGTGACGGGCGAGTGGCCGAAGTGGCTGCGGGACGGGGAGCGGGTGCTGATCCCGGTGCATCCCTGGCAGGTGGCCCATGTGCTGGACGCACCGGTCCAGGAGGGTTTCGCCGGGCGCCCGTTGATGTCGTTGCGTACGCTCGCGGTGCCGGACGGGCCGCATGTGAAGACGGCGCTGAGCGCCCGGCTGACCTCGTCGGTGCGGGACATCTCGGTGTACTCGGTGCGGACGGCGGACACCGTCTCGGCGTTCATGGAGGAGATGGCGGCCCGTCTGGACGCGCCGCTGCACATCACCCGCACGCTCGGCGCGGCCACCGCCGGTTCCCCCGATCTCGCGGCGGTGGTGCGGGAGTCGCCGGACGAGTACGCGGGCGACGGCGAGCGCTGTGTCCCGGTGGCCGCGCTTCCGCTGACCCGGCTGCCCGAGAAACCTTCCTGGCTGGCCGAGTTCACCCGCCTCGTCCTCACGGTGGGGCTGCGGCTGCTGGAGCTCGGGGTGGCCCTGGAGGCACACGGCCAGAACCTGCTCGTGATCCTCGACCGCGCGGGCTCCCCCGTCCGGCTCGTCTACCGCGACCTGGCGGACATCCGGGTGAGCCCGGCCCGGCTGGGCCGGCACGGCGTCCCGGTCCCGCCGCTGTCCGGGCGCATCGTGACGGACGACGAGACCGCCCTGCGCCGCAAGCTCTTCGGTTCCCTCGTCGGCGGAGCGCTGGGCGCGACGGCGGGTTCGGCGGCCGCGCTGCGCGGGGCGCTTGAAGGCGTCGCGGCGGATCTCCCGCGCACCACGGACCTCCCCGCGCTCCTCGGTGAGCCGCTACCCGCGAAGGCGCTGACGTTGATGCGGCTCTCCCCGGAGACCCCCGGTGACCTGTGGACACGGCTTCCCAACCCGCTTCGCGGACCCGGCGCGTCCTGACGCGGGACACCTCTCGTTTTTACGAGCGGCACCTTTGATCAATAGGATCCGCCGATGATCACAAGACAACGGCTGGCGGCGGGCGTCTGCGCCCTGCTCGCCTTCCTGGCCGCCGGGATCGCCTACCCGGCCGGGGGGGGGGGGGGGCGGGCGCGCGGCGCGCGGCGCCCCCGCCCCCCCCGGGCCGGCGGGCGGGCGCGGGCGCGGGCGCCGGCCGCGGGGGCGCGCGCCGCGGGGGGGGCG
>NZ_JBHYXD010000114.1:19371-28682 GCF_042751995.1 Streptomyces sp. NPDC059371
AAACTCTCTCCCCCGCCTTAAAAACACCACCCCCGGGGGGGGGGGGGGCGCCCGCCCCCGGCCCCTCGGCCGCGCCCCCGGGCCCCCCCCCCGGGCCGCGGGCCGCGCCCCACACCCGCCCGCCCCCCGCGCCCAAGGTCGAACTCCTGCTGGACGTCAGCGGTTCGATGCGGGCCCGGGACATCGACGGCGAGTCGCGGATGTCCGCGGCGAAGCAGGCGTTCAACGAAGTACTCGACGCGACACCGGAAGAGGTGCAGCTCGGCATCCGCACCCTCGGCGCCAACTACCCGGGGGACGACCGCAAGACCGGCTGCAAGGACACGGCCCAGCTCTACCCGGTCGGGACGCTGGACCGCACCGAGGCCAAGACCGCGGTCGCGACCCTCAGCCCGACCGGCTGGACCCCGATAGGCCCGGCCCTGCTCAAGGCGGCCGACGACCTCCAGGGCGGTGAGGGCACCCGGCGCATCGTGCTGATCAGCGACGGCGAGGACACCTGCCAGCCGCTCGACCCGTGCCAGGTGGCCCGCGAGATCGCGGCCAAGGGCATCGACCTGACCATCGACACCCTGGGTCTGGTCCCCAACCTCAAGGTGAGCAGGCAGTTGAGCTGCATCGCCGAGGCCACCGGGGGCACGTACACCTCGGTGGAGCACAAGGAACAGCTCAGCGACCGCGTCAACCAGTTGGTGGACCGCGCCGCCGATCCGGTGGTCAAGCCGGTGGCCGTGCAGGGTGCCGACTCGTGCACCGCGGCGCCCGCCGTGAAGTCGGGCATCTACACCGACCGCGAGGAGTTCGCCCAGCACCGCTGGTACCGCGTGGAGGTCGCGCCCGGCAAGGAGCTGCGCGCCTCGGTGAGCATCGCGGCCGACCGTCAGGTCAACCCCGACTACGGGGTGCTGCTGCGGGCCGTCACCACGCACGGCCGGGAGATCGTGCGCGGCGAGTCGGCCGGGAACGGCCGCACGGACGTCGTGTCGACCGGACTGCGCTACCCGAAGGCGGAGAGCGACGACGACGGCGCGCCCGCCGAGGTCGTGTGTCTGCAGGTGTCCAACTCCTTCTCGGCCGCGTCCGGCGTGAAGACCACGCCCGGACTGCCCCTCGAACTGACCGTCGACGTCGTCGACGGCCCGGACCAGGCGAGCGACGTGGCCGCCTTCGGCCTCGGCCGCGGCTGGTGGCTGCTCGGCGCCCTGGTGCTCACCGGCTTCCTCGCCGGTCTGCTGTGGGGCTGGATCTCCCGCTGGCGGTTCTCGGTCTGGAGGACCAACTGATGCGTATCCGACGTGTACTGAGCACCGCCGCCCTCCTCACGGGAGTCGCGGCACCCGCCCTGATCGGCGCGGCCGCCTCCCCGGCGCTCGCCGACGCCTCGCCGTCCGCGAGCCCTTCGGGTGACGACACCGCGCCCACCGAGGCCGGTACGTCGTTCCGTACGGCGACCGAGATCGAGCAGGGAGTCCAGGCCACCGCCGGCGGCTCCACGGGTGACTACCTGTACTGGCAGTTCCCCGCGGACGCCGGGCAGCGGCCCACCGTGAAGGCCACGGTCAAGCTGCCCGAGGCGTCCAGGCGCGGCTCCTCCGAGACCTGGCAGATCGACGTGTACGACGGTCTGCGGCGCCGTCAGGCCTGCCAGTACGGGGCGCAGACCCGCACGGCGGGGGCTGACGCGTCCTCCGTGGAGCTGTCCTGCACCCTGCGCACCGTGCGTGCCTGGTCGGAGACCTGGGCCAACGACCCGCTGCCGGGCACCTATTACATCCGGCTCACCGCCACCGGTCTCGGCGCGGCCGATCTGGGTCTGCCGATGAGCACGGAACTCCGCGTGGACTCCAAGGACATCGGCGGTTCCGCGGCGGTCGACGGCTCGCTCGCCAAGCCATTGGTCCCGGGCATCGCCGTGACGTCGGAGAAGTCCGACGACGCCTCCGACGAGGGTTCCGACGCGAAGACGGCGACGCTGTCCTCGCTCCGGCCCGACACCTCCGGCTGGTGGTCCGACCGCTGGGTGTGGACCGGGATCGGCGGCATCCTCGCGGCCCTCGCCGGCATCTGGGGACACTCGCTGACACGGGGCAGGGGACGCCCGTCCCGGATTCCGCCGGGCGCCTGATCCGCAGGCCGTGAACCGGGGCCCGCGCCGCTCTCCGTCAGGAAGCGGCGCGGGCCTCTCGCTTCCGGAGCGCGGGATCATTTCCGGAGCGGGGGATCACTTCCGGTGTACGGATCACTTTCCGGTGCACCGGACGCGTCACGCCTCGCGCAGGGCCTTGGCGAGGGGGCCGTCGCCCGTCACGGCGACGCTCCCCTCGCGCAGCGCGTCGAGCAGCGTCAGGGTTCCCCGGTTCATGGCCTCGCAGGCGCGCGCGTCCGGCGCCAGGCGGGCGTCCGGCTCGCGCGGGGCGGGCCCGTCGCCGTAGAGCGGTCCGTCCCCGGCACCCAGCCGCACATGGAACAGGCCTTCGTCCAGGCGGACTTCGACCAGCCCCTCGCCCGCTCCGGCGGCGGCGAGAGCGCGCAGCAGCGGCAGCGCGAACCAGTGGGCCCGTACGGCGTCGGTGGGCCGCCGCTCGCCCAGCGCGGGCCCGCCCCACTCCCCGAGCGCCTGCAGGACGGGCTGCAACTCCTGTCCGCGAGAGGTGAGTTCGTACACGTAGGCCACGCCCGGAGGCGGCAGTCGGCGCCTCGTGGTCAGTCCGTCGCGCTCCATGTCCTTGAGCCGGGAGGCGAGGACGTCGGTGCTGACTCCCGGCAGATCGGCGTGCAGATCGGTGTACCGGCGCGGTCCGCCGAGCAGTTCGCGGACGATCAGGAGGGTCCACCGGTCCCCGACGGCGTCGAGGGCGCGGGCGGCGGAACAGTACTGGTCGTAGCTTCGGCGCGGTGACATGCGACGCAGTCTAGCTATCTTGTTGGACTTTCCAAGCTCCCACTTGGTAAAACCAAGCAACACCACAACCGGAGGGCGCAGCGCATGGAGTTCCGGCAGTCGAGCAAGCTCAGCGAGGTCTGTTACGAGATCCGCGGCCCGGTGATCGAGCACGCCGACGCACTGGAGGCGGCGGGCCACAGCGTGCTGCGCCTCAACACCGGCAACCCGGCCCTCTTCGGTTTCGAGGCGCCGGAGGAGATCCTCCAGGACATGATCCGGATGCTGCCCCGGGCGCACGGCTACACCGACTCGCGCGGCATCCTGTCCGCCCGCCGGGCCGTCGCCCAGCGCTACCAGGACCGGGGCCTGGACGTCGGCGTGGACGACGTCTTCCTCGGCAACGGCGTCTCGGAACTGATCTCCATGGCCGTGCAGGCCCTGATCGAGGACGGCGACGAAGTCCTCATCCCCGCCCCGGACTACCCGCTGTGGACGGCCGTCACGACCCTCGCCGGCGGCAAGGCGGTCCACTACCTCTGCGACGAACAGGCCGACTGGTACCCGGACCTGGACGACATGGCGGCGAAGATCACCGACCGGACCCGCGCGGTCGTCATCATCAACCCCAACAACCCCACGGGCGCGGTCTATCCGAAGGAGATCGTCGAGGGCATCCTCGATCTCGCCCGCCGGCACGGCCTGATGGTCCTCGCCGACGAGGTCTACGACCAGATCCTGTACGACGACGCCGTGCACCAGTCGGCCGCGGCCCTCGCCCCCGACCTGGTGGTCCTCACCTTCTGCGGCCTCTCGAAAACCTACCGCGTCGCCGGTTTCCGTTCCGGCTGGCTGGTCGTCACGGGCCCCAAGCAGCACGCGCGCAGCTATCTGGAGGGGCTGACGATGCTGGCCTCCATGCGCCTGTGCGCCAACGCCCCCGCGCAGTACGCCATCCAGGCCGCGCTCGGCGGCCGCCAGTCGATCCACGAGCTGACCGCGCCGGGCGGCCGGCTCCGCGAGCAGCGCGACGTCGCCTGGGAGAAACTCAACGAGATCCCCGGCATCTCGTGCGTCAAACCCAAGGGCGCGCTGTACGCGTTCCCGCGCATCGACCCCACCGTGTATCCGATCCACGACGACGAGAAGTTCGTCCTCGACCTGCTGCTGCGCGAGAAGATCCAGGTCGTGCAGGGCACCGGCTTCAACTGGTCGCGGCCCGACCACTTCCGCATCCTCACCCTCCCGCACGCCGACGTCCTGGACGCGGCGATCAGCCGGATCGGACGGTTCCTGAGCGGCTACCGGCAGGAAAAGGGCTAGGTCGGCCTGGCAGGAGCAGGGCCGAGGAACCGGGTGGGCCGACCGGAGGATCCGGGGCTGCGGCCGCGCCCGCCCGGTGGCACCGTACGAGGGACGGCAGCGGACTCGGGGACGGAAAGGGCGCGGCGATGGGTGACCTGCTCCTCGTACGGCACGGTGAGACCGAATGGTCGATGTCCGGGCGGCACACGGGGTCGACCGACGTCCCGTTGACCGACAACGGCCGCGAGCAGGCCCGGCGGCTCCGTCCGCTGATCGCCCGGCATCACATCGCGGCGGCGTTCGTCAGCCCGATGCGCCGCGCGCGGGAGACGGCCGAACTGGCCGGGATCGGCCACGCCCACGTCGACGAGGACCTGCGCGAGTGGGACTACGGCGGGTACGAGGGGGTCACGACCGTCGAGATCCACCGGGAGCGGCCCGACTGGTTCCTGTTCACCGACGGCGTCGCCCCCGGACCGCCCGAGCATCCGGGGGAGAGCCCGGACGAGGTCGGGGTGCGCGCCGAGCGGGCGCTGGCGAGGATCGACGCGGCGCTCGCCGAGTCGGAGGGCAGCGTGGTCGTCGTCTCGCACGGCCACTTCCTGCGGGTGCTGACCGCGCGGCGGCTCGGTCTGAGCGCCCGGTCGGGCGCCGTCTTCCAGCTCGGCACCGGGACGATGAGCCGGCTCAGCACGGAGCACCGGCGGCATGTGGTGGCGGGCTGGAATGTCAGACCCGACGCGTACTGTTCCCATGACTCCTTCTCCTCGGCCTCCTCGGCGGGAGAGGGAGCGGAGGAACACTGAGCCGCGGCCGGGCCGGAGCGCCGTGGCACCACCGAGTGGTGGAGGGAGCGCGCCGTGACACGACCGCCGACCGCCGCGCAGCGGCGCATCGTCGACGCGGCGGACCCCGTGACCGGGCGGCTGAAGGGCACGGAGGCCCAGCTCGCCGCCCTGGTGGGACGCGGGCTGGCCTTCCGTCATCCGCGTCCCCCGCGCGACCACTTCCTGACACCGGCAGGGCACCGGCTGCGCGAGACACCCGGGGACTCCGGGCCGGCCGCGGCCGCCGAAGGGCCCGCTCCGGCGGCGTCCGGGGTGTTCGCGGCGCGGGCCGGCGGCGAGGAGGGGACCGAGGAGGGTCCCGCGCGGCTGAGAGAGGTGCGCGGGGCCTGGCAGGGACTCATGGAGCTGCGCCGGATGACCCGTCCGGACGGTGCGACGGACCTTCCGTGCGCCTGGGAGCGTACGCATCTGGTGCAGGCCGCCGCGCTCGCGCTGGAGGCGGCGGGACACCGGCCCGCCCGGGCGGAGGGCGGCGGCGGGTACCGCATACGGACGACACCGCAGCCGGAGGCCGTCGCCGTGCACGAGCCGGACCCCGGGGCGCTGCGGGCCTGCGCGGCCACCCTGGAGAAGGCGGGCTGGCAGGTCGGCGAGCACACGGAGCCGCGCACGGGCGCCCGGTACGTTCTGGCCTCGCCCCGGCGGACGTGAGCGGCGTGCGCGGAAGCACCGAACCGGCGAAGCGCCGAGCCGTCGAGCCGTCGGAGTCCAAGTCGAAGGCGATCGATCAGGAGCAGTCGCAGCAGCAGCAGTCGCAGTTTCGTCGGAGGGAAAGTCGTGGCAGAGCCGTTCTTCGTCCCCGTGACCGTTCGCGGATACGAGACCGATGTGCAGGGCCATCTCAACCAGAGCGTGTATCTGCAGTACGCCGAGCACGCCCGCTGGTCGGTGCTCCGGGCGGCCGGGATCGGCCAGGCGGAGCTGATGGCCCAGGGTCTGGGCCCGGTCACGCTGGAGACGACCATCCGCTACCGGCGCGAGCTGCGGGCCGGCGACGAGGTCGAGGTGACGTGCGTCTTCCTCTGGGGTGAGGGCAAGAGTTTCCGCATCGAGCAGACCATCAGGAGGACCGACGGCACGGTGGCCGCCGAGATCACGGCGGTGGGCGGGCTGATGGACCTCACCGAACGCCGCCTGGTGCCGGGAGCCCGGGACGCCTTCAAGTCCCTGGCGAGGGACCCGGGCCCGCTGGGCCTCTGACCCGGCGGATCGGCTGGGCCTCTGACGCGGCGGGTCCGCTGGGCCTCTGACCGGCGGGTCGACCCGCCGGTGCCCCGCCGGCCCGCCACGCGGCCTACGCGTCGACCAACTCCGGCCGGTGCTCGGCGTCGTAGGCCGCGCGGGACTCGGCGATCGTGACGCGGTGCCGCTCGGCCCAGTCGGTCAGGGAGAGCAGCGTCGCGTGCAACTCACGGGCGACCGGAGTGAGTTCGTACTCGACCTTCGGCGGGACCGTCGGGTGCACGGTCCGGGTGACGAGGCCGTCGCGCTCCAGATTGCGCAGGGTCAGCGTCAGCATGCGCCGGCTGATCCCCTCGATGCTGCGCTCCAGTTCGGTGAAGCGGATCGGGCCGTGGGCGGCGGCCACGATGATCAGCACGCTCCATTTCCCGGCGACCCTGTCAAGAACCTCGCGGACCGGGCACGCCTGCGCGAGCACTGCCTGCGCGGTAACACCGGTGTTCCCCTGGGACATCGAAGTGCCTCCTTATGCCGGTCTCCCATGGTCACTCACGATGTCCCCCGTTACAAGTCGTGCACCAAGGGAGAACGTCCGTGGAACCGGAGCGGTCCACGGAGAACACGGAGGTCACCGTCATGCCGTCCCGGACCGAACCGGCGAGGCCGTCGACGCCACGAACGTACTCACGGTGGGCCTCCCTCGTCGTGCTGTGCGCGGGCACCCTGATGACCGTCCTGGACGGGAACATCGTCACCGTCGCCATGCCCGCCGTCCAGAGCGACCTCGGTTTCTCCGCCCCCGGGCTCGCCTGGGTCGTGAACGCCTATCTGATCCCGTTCGGCGGGCTGCTTCTGCTCGCCGGCAGGCTCGGCGATCTGCTGGGCCGCAAGCGGATGTTCACGGCCGGGCTCGCCGTGTTCACCGTCGCGTCCGTGCTGTGCGGGGTCGCCGACGGCCAGGGCGCGCTGGTCGCGGCCCGCGCTCTCCAGGGCGTCGGCGGGGCGATGACCTCCGCCGTGGTCCTCGGCATGCTGGTGGCGCTCTTCCCCGAGCCGCGTGAACAGGGCCGCGCCATCGCGGTGTTCAGCGCGGTCGGCGCCGCGGGCGGAGCCCTCGGCACGTTCCTCGGCGGTGCGCTGACGCAGGCCCTGAACTGGCACTGGATCTTTCTGATCAACCTGCCGATCGGCGCGGTGGCCCTGGTCGCCGCCCTGCGGATCCTTGCCCCGGACCGGGGAGCGGGCCTGCGCGGCGGCGCGGACTATCCCGGCGCCGCCCTGGTCACCGGCGCCCTGATGCTGACGGTGTACGCGATCGTCGGCGCCGGGCAGCGGAGCCTCGCCGGAACCCTCGCGCTCGGCGCGCTCGCCCTCGCGCTCTTCGCCGGCTTCACCCTCCGCCAGGCACGGGCCGCCCGGCCCCTGCTGCGGCTGCGGCTGTTCCGCTCGCGGACCCTGACGAGCGCGAACGGCGTACAGATCCTGATGATCGCCGGGATGTACGGCTTCCAGTACCTCGGCGCGCTCTACCTCCAACGTGTGCTCGGCTACAGCGAGTTGCTCACCGGTACGGCGTTCCTGCCCGCCCCGGTCGCCATCGGCGTGCTGATGCTGACGCTGTCGGCGCCGGCGATCGCCCGCTTCGGCCCGTACCGCGTCCTGCTCGCCGGACTCGCGCTCATCACGGCGGGCCTGGCCCTGCTCGGCCGCGCCCCGGCCGAGGGCACGTACGTCGCCGACGTGCTGCCCCCGCTGCTCCTACTCTCCGCCGGGTTCGCGGCCGCGATGCCCGCGGTGACGGGGCTCGCCATGACGGACGCCGGTGCGGAGGACGCCGGTCTGGCCTCTGGGCTCTTCAACACCACGCAGGTGGTGGGCGGTTCACTGGGCCTGGCGGTGCTGACCACCCTGGCGGCGAGCCGCACCGAACGGCTGACCGGCGCGGGCGAGCACGTCGTCGCGGCGACGGCGGACGGCTACCGGCTGGCGTTCACGGTGGCCGCGGTCGTGGCGTTCACCGCCTTGGCCCTGGCCGCCGCGCTGTTGCGGCCCCGCCGTGTTCCCTCAACGCGCCCGCACGGCTCGCCCTCCGACCGCCGGAGCGTCAACTCGCCTTCCTCCAAAGGGTATACGCCGTCCTCCAACTCTGGTAGGAAACTTTCCTAACAGTACGCGGCAGCACCGCTCCCCCATCGGAGGTACCGTGCACACCCCCCACATAGCCCCTTCGCGTCGCACCCTGCTCACCCTGATCGGAGCCTCACTGGTGGCAGGACCCCTGATCGCCACCCAGAGCGCGACCGCGGCGGCGGTCGGGCTGGACGACCCGGCGAAGAAGGAGATCGCCATGAAGCTGGTCTCCAGCGCGGAGAACTCCTCGCTGGACTGGAAGGCGCAGTACAAGTACATCGAGGACATCGGCGACGGCCGCGGCTACACCGCCGGGATCATCGGCTTCTGTTCGGGCACCCACGACATGCTCGAACTCGTCGAGCTGTACACGCAGCGCAAGCCGGGCAACGTCCTGGCCAAGTACCTCCCCGCGCTGCGCGAGGTCGACGGCGGTGACTCCCACGACGGCCTGGACCCCGGCTTCCCGGCCGACTGGCGCCGGGCCGCCCAGGACACGGCGTTCCAGCAGGCCCAGAACGACGAACGGGACCGCGTGTACTTCGACCCGGCCGTCCGGCAGGGCAAGGCTGACGGCATCGGCGCCCTCGGCCAGTTCACGTACTACGACGCCATCGTGATGCACGGCAACGGTGACGACAGCACCAGCTTCGGCAACATCCGGCGGCGCGCGCTCGCCAAGGCCAGGACGCCGGCCCAGGGCGGCGACGAGGTGACGTATCTGAACGCCTTCCTCGACGCCCGCGTCTGGGCCATGAAGCAGGAGGAGGCCCACTCCGACACCAGCCGGGTCGACACCGCGCAGCGGGTCTTCGTACGCAACCGGAACCTGAACCTGAACACACCGCTGGACTGGAAGGTCTACGGCGACAGCTACCACATCGGCTGACGCCGGCGACCGGACCCGGGTCGCGGGTCGCGGGTCGATCCACGTCGAAGGCGAACCACTCCGGGGCGCGCACGTT